>CAZHCY010000291.1:0-3298 GCA_964531185.1 uncultured Desulfovibrionales bacterium
ATTCAGGATTCCGGAAATTGTCAGTAAATACAAGATGTTGATAGAGAATTTTTGAGTGTCAAGTAAAAAAAAACATAGAAAATCAAGCTCCGGGAGAGCCAATCCCCCTCCAGGCGCCGCCTCCGGGCAGGAAGCCGGGCTGCATGCAAATGGCTGAACTCTTACAGAGGATGCAGGCTCTTCATTTTGTAAAGGGATTGAAATAACCGAATCTTATGCCCTGGTGTTCCCTGGAAATCCTGGCCATGAAATTGGACAGCCCGGTCCCCGGCCCCAGGTCTTTTTCAGGCAGCAGTTCCAGATACCTGTCCGGATCAAGGTTCAGATTGCGCAGCTGGATCAGATGTGCCCCGGTCCGGGTCAGAAATCCGCTGAGCCTGGAAATCTGCTGTTCAGTATCTGTCACCCCCGGGAAATAGAGTAGATTAAGCGAGACAAACCATCCCTGCCGGGCTGCCCGGGCTGCAAACTCCTCCACCTGGTCAAATCCGTAACCCACAGGCCGGTAATAGGCATGGTAAAAGTCCGGATCAGCGCTGTTCAGGCTGACCCGGACCGAATCCAGACCAGCCCCGGCCAGATCCGCAATTGTCTCAGGCAGGGAAGCATTGGTATTCATATTCACTGTGGCCAGGGGGATGCTTTTCCTGACCTTTGATACTGCCCTGCAGATCTCCTCTGCCCTGGTCAGGGGCTCTCCTTCACAGCCCTGCCCAAATGACAATATGGCCTTTTTCACCTTATGCCCGTGGTGTTCCATGACCTCGGCAATTTCCCGGGCTGAGGGGGCAAAGGTAATCCTTTGCTGGGTGGAATTAAAGCCTGATCCTGGAGGCTGCAGGGAAATGCAGCCCACGCACCTGGCATTGCAGGATGTGGAGACCGGCAAAGGGGCTTCGCTGCGGCCCAGCATCAGATTTCTGGCTGCCGGACAGCAGTAGTTAAGGGCGCATCCGGTCAGATGCCGGATCAGTCTGTTGTCAGGATATTTCCTGAGCAATGCTTTGGCCCTGCCGGGAATCGAAGCCAGCTGATCCTGGGTAAAAACCTGCCTTTTATCTTCATCCACCAGCTTTGCGCTGATCCAGAACAAACCGTCCCTGTATCCCACAGCACCGTAAGCATAAAGAGGCAGCACAGGAGCCCCTTCTTCCAGAGCATAGGCTGCAGTGCCGGACAGGGTGTGGCCGGGACTGGCAAATCCGGCCACAGCCAGAGCATCCACCACTTTGACCTTTCCTGATTCCGGATCCAGGCCCAGCGCTTTTCTGCCGGGCAGCAGAAACAGGTCGCTGGACTCGGGAAGAGGGATGATCTCGCCTGGTCTGGGCACAGCCATCTGCCTGCCCTGCCTGGACAGCATCATCAGATCAGGATCTTCAAAGATTTCGCCCTGCTCATCTGCGCAGACAAGATTTGGAACAGCTTTTTTACTCATTTTGCATACACCAGGTGCAGTCCACTCCCCGGACAGGAACAGAAACCTTTGAGATCAGGACTGTACCAGCTGGAATGTCAGGGACCGTCCACCATGTTCCTGGTAGCCATTCAGGGGGTCTGAATGGCCATTGCTTGCCTCCCGCGCATGGGGACTGTCCCTGGGCTTTGTACTAACTGAATTGGTGCACTGATTTCCTGCGCCGGCAAAGTTTTAATTAGCTGCATCAAATGGCTTTCAGGGACTGTCCCCCATGCCGGTTTCTACGCCCCTGAATGGTTACGGTTCCTGTTGGTTTAAAAGGGGGTTCCCATGACTTTACAGGTCTCCCTGCAAATAAATTTTAAGTAACAGTTTAGCCCTTTGCATGAGGCACGGGGACTGGCTCTCCCGTCACCCACCTGGCAATCCAACAGGCATTCAACTTCAAAAATTCAGCTCAAGTGGGTGACGGGGTGCCTGTCCCCTGCGCCCTTAAAAAGGGCTAAACTGTTACAATTTAAATTTCTTTTCAGAACAAAAAAAAGGCAGAGCCGAAAACGACTCTGCCTTGAAAATAAACAGCATGCAACAACAGACAAATTAGCGTTTGGAATACTGGTACCTGGCCCGAGCGCCGCGCTGGCCGTATTTCTTTCTTTCCTTGACCCTGGCGTCCCTGGTAAGCAGGCCTGCTTTTTTCAGTACAGGTCTGAAGTCTGAACTAACTTCCAGAAGGGCCCGGCTGATACCGTGACGTACTGCTTCAGCCTGTCCTGCCAGGCCTCCGCCTGTAACATTGACCTTGATGTCGTATTTTCCGTGGACCTTGGTCAGCTTCAGGGGCTGATTAATAATCATCTGCAGGGTGGACCTTGGAAAATAATCTTCATAGGGACGGTTATTGATCAAAATCTGACCGGATCCGCTGTAAAGCCTGGTCCTGGCCACGGATGTCTTTCTTCTGCCTGTGCCGTAGTAAAAATCTTCTTTCATGGCTAATTGCTCTCCAAAGGATTCAGCTGTCCTGGACCACCGGCTTCTGGGCCTGATGCGGATGGTCTGGACCTGTGTATATTTTCAGTTTCTTAAGAAGGCTGCGTCCCAGCTTGTTCTTGGGCAGCATACCCTGAACAGACTTGCGGATGGCTTCTTCAGGTTTTTTTTCCAAGAGTTTTTGCAGAGTGATTTCTCTGATTCCTCCAGGATAACCGGTATGGCGGTAATACTTCTTCTGGCTGAGCTTGTTTCCGGTGACCCGGATCTTGTCTGCATTGACCACAATGACAAAATCACCCATATCCAAATGCGGAGCAAACTCGGGTTTATCCTTGCCTCTCAGCTTGGTGGCTATTTCAGTGGCCATACGGCCCAGGATTTTGTCCTCGGCGTCAATTACCTGCCAGTTGCGCTGGGCGTCCTTATGGCTCGGGCTGTATGTTTTCATGATAAAAAACTCCTGTCTGGATTGAAAGAAGGTGATGTTTATTTATTTTTCGGGCAGCTGTCAACTATAAATTTTGAACTGAATTGGTGCACTGATTTCTTGCGCCGGCAAAGTTTTAATTAGCTGCATTAAGTGCCTTGCAGGGACTGTCCCCAGCCTGGTTGTCAAAAAGGCATAATGCTCCTCTGGGTACGCCCGGGCGGGACCATGGCCTGCAGCTACCTCAGCTGATCCCTATGCGCAATACTTTTTCCAGAGGCCTCTTTATTGCCAGCATGGCGATTTTGGGCTAAAATTCAATTAGCGGCAACAGATTAGCCCTTTTTAAAAGGAAAGCAAGACACCCCAGCCCTTGTTTTTTGGATGATGCAAAAAGCAAGAGAGTTAAAAGTTAAAGGTAAAGATAAAGAAATCAGGCTGTTGAAGCTGATAAT
>CAZHCY010000292.1:0-3295 GCA_964531185.1 uncultured Desulfovibrionales bacterium
GGAAGGCCTCGACCACTTTCAGCCGCTTGGCGATCTTTTTCTTCTTGGTCTGGGAGCGGGTGGACTGAGATTCTATCCTGAGCTCGTTTCTGAGTTCCTCCAGGTTGATCTCCATGAGCAATTCCCTGATCACCTCAGCTCCCATGCCCACCTTAATGGCATTTTCACCGTATGAATCAATGACCTGCAGATACTGTTCTTCGGAAATTACCTGCTTCTTGTTCAGGGCGGTCTGCCCCGGATCAATGACCATGTAGGCGTCAAAATAAAGCACTTTTTCCAGGTCAGCCATGGTCATGTCCAGCAAAGTGCCGATCTTGGAGGGCAGGCTTTTCAAAAACCAGATATGCGAAACCGGAGCGGCCAGTTCAATATGTCCCATGCGGTCCCGTCTGACCTTGGAGGCAATGACCTCCACCCCGCATTTTTCACACACGATTCCCCTGTGCTTCATGCGCTTGTATTTGCCGCAGTTGCACTCGAAATCCTTTACCGGACCGAAAATCTTGGCGCAGAAAAGACCGTCCCGCTCCGGCTTGAAGGTACGGTAGTTGATGGTCTCCGGCTTTTTTACCTCGCCAAAGGACCACTCCCTGATTTTTTCAGGCGAAGCCACCTTGATTTTGATGCCTTTGAGTTCCTTGCCTGAAATGGTGCTGGTGCTTGCCGATTTCTGGGAAAAAAGATCATCTAAACTCATATCCCCATCCTTATATATGTAAAATAATTATTCTGTTGCTCCGGCAAGACCCTGGATATCTCCCGGGCCTGCTATAGCAGGAAATACAGACTGAGATCTTTTTCTGACGGTCTTGTTCCTCCCTGGACATTTTAAGATTTGCCTGTAAAAAGTCGGGAATTACAGTATTCATCAAAAAACATCTCCATAAGTCTTTGTTTTTACTGACCTCTGACTCCTGTTTCCTGACTCCTGTGACTGCAAAAACGAGTATTTGCAGTCCAATCTTTTTAAGGGTTGCTGCAGAGTAGCAGTTCAACTTTTTTTAAGGGTAGCAGTTTAGCCCTTTTTAAGGAAAGCAAGGCACCCCGGCGCTTGTTTTTTTATTTATGTAAACACAGACCTGGAAAAACAAGCTCTGAAAGAGCCAGTCCCTGTGCCTGATGCAAATGGCTGAACTTGTTACATTGCAGATAATATTCATAAGCCAGAATCTTCGCCTCAGGACTGTTTCCTGGTTTTTCGCTTTTCTTCCTGCAGCAGTTCCACATCCAGTCCCAGAGCCATGAGTTCTTTGATAAGAACATTGAACGATTCAGGCATGGCTGATTCCAGAAAATTGTTCCCTTTAACAATTTTTTCATACATGTTCACCCTTCCGGTGACATCATCAGACTTGACAGTCAAAAACTCCTGCAGAAGGTAAGCAGCGCCATAGGCTTCTATGGCCCAGACTTCCATTTCTCCCAGTCTCTGGCCTCCAAACTGGGCCTTGCCGCCCAGGGGCTGCTGGGTAACCAGGGAATAAGGTCCAGTGGAGCGGGCATGGATTTTTTCATCCACCAGATGATGCAGCTTAAGCACATACATGTAGCCCACTGTAACTCTGTTTTTAAAGGGTTCACCGGTTCGTCCGTCATAAAGCACGGATTTGCCGTCGTTGCTCAGACCGGCTCTCTCCAGCCAGGACCAGATCTCCTGCTCCTTGGCCCCGTCAAATACCGGAGTTTTGGTGATAATGCCGGGCTCCAGCTGGCGCACCGCCTGGACAAACTGGTCATCATCCAGTGTTCGGGACAGTTCGTCGATTTCAGGGGAGGCGAACACATCACTGACTTCTTTGCGCAGGGCCTTAATATCTAACCCCTGTTCAAGCATGGCAGCCAGCTGACGTCCCATTTCCCGGGCTGCCCAGCCCAGATGGGTTTCCATTATCTGCCCTATGTTCATGCGTGATGGGACTCCCAGAGGGTTGAGCACTATATCCACTGGAGTTCCGTCATGGAAAAAGGGCATGTCCTCCTCCGGCAGAATGCAGGACACAACCCCCTTGTTCCGTGTCTGCCGGCCATTTTGTCGCCTACGCTGAGCTTTCTCTTAACCGCAATGTAAACCTTGACCATTTTGGTTACGCCCGGGGGCAGGTCATCCCCTTCCACGGCCTTGTCCCGCTTCAGACTGTACATGTTCTGGATCAGCCTGACCTGCTGGTCATACTGCTGAAGCAGCCCGGATACGGCTTCGTTAACCTCCTTGGACGCAAATGCTCCGGAAAGTTTTTTCACCGGAATCTGATCAAGATCATCCCGCTTCAGGGTTTGATTGGCTTCAGCCAGCACGCTTCCCTTTTTTCTGCCCATAATGGAGGAGCCCAGTCTTTTTCCGGAAATCACTTCCCACAGCCTGTCCCTGATCTGGGATGTGGCTGAGTCGATATGCATCTTTTCCCTGCGAACCAGTTTATCCAGTTCAGCATCCTCAATGACTTTGGTCCGCTCATCCTTTTCATTGGACCGGCGGTTGAACACTTTGACATTGATTACTGTGCCTTCAATTCCCGGAGGCACTTTCAGGGAAGTATTTTTCACGTCCCTGGCCTTGTCCCCGAAAATGGCCCTGAGCAGCCTTTCTTCCGGGGTGAGCTGAGTTTCTCCTTTGGGAGTGATTTTGCCCACCAGAATATCATCCTGCTTGACCTTGGCTCCTATCATGATGATGCCGCTGTCATCCAGATTCTTGAGCATGTCGTCGCTGACATTGGGAATGTCTCTGGTGATCTCTTCCGGGCCCAGCTTGGTATCCCTGGCAATGACGTCAAATTCTTCGATATGCACTGAGGTGAACACATCATCTTTGACCATGCGCTCGGAAATCAGGATGGAGTCCTCAAAATTGTATCCGCACCAGGGCATGAAGGCCACCAGCAGGTTCTTGCCCAGAGCCAGCTCGCCGTCCTTAATTCCCGGGCCATCAGCCAGAACATCGCCTTTAGCCACTTTAGCCCCGGGCAAAACCCTGGGTTTCTGGCCAAAGCAACTGTTCTGATTTGATTTATGAAATTTCTGCAACTCATAGCAGACCGTATCACCCCTGGCAGCTGAAATTTCCTGATCATAGCTGACAATGATCTTATCCGCGTCAACATACCTGACCACACCGTCCTCTTCAGCACCAATGCAGCTGCCTGAATCTCTGGCCACTATGCCTTCCATGCCCGTGCCCACCAGAGGCTGAGCAGTCTGCAGCAGAGGTACGGCCTGGCGCTGCATGTTGGAACCCACCAGGGCCCGGTTGGCATCGTCATGCTCCAGAAAGGGAATCAGTGAAGAAGAAATG
>CAZHCY010000293.1:0-3294 GCA_964531185.1 uncultured Desulfovibrionales bacterium
CACTTGGCAATCCAACAGGCATTCAACTTCAAAAATTCAGCTCAAGTGGGTGACTGGGTGCCTGTCCCCTGCGCCCTTAAAAAGGGCTAAACTGTTACAAAAATTCCTTTTCCAGACTGCTCTGGAATCATTTCAAGACATTTTTTTTTCTAAACAAATCCAGGATACTGCCGAAAAATACTTAAGACAGGAAAAGCTCCTGTTAAAAACCCGGGCACACCAGGGAGGTATTGATGTCATTTTCGCGGATGCTCATATTTATTTCAGTCCTGATCCTTTTTCTCTCCGCCTGCACAGGCCCTAAAAAATATTATCTGGAAGAAATACCCCAGCCCTCGGCTTCACAGGTTCCTGTGCCCGCCCCTTATCCCCTGAGCACTCAGCAGAAAATGCAGGCAGTGCATCACTGGCAGGTCCTGGCCCATGATGTTTCCTGCCGGATATCCGATTATCTGAGCCAAAGCGTTTTTGAACTGCATTACCCTGTCTTTGTGGCCACCGGAGGCAACACCCCCTTTGAAAAAGCCTTTTATGATCTGATGATCACCATGCTGGTGGAAAATGGAGTCAGGGTGACCAGGAAAAAGGACCGGGCCATGATTCTTTCCTTTGATCTTCAACTGGTCAGGCATAAAAAGAGAATGACTTTCACCAGCAAAGGAGTTTACAGATCCCTGGCTCCGGGCATGTATGTCAAAAGACAGAACCCTGAATCAATTTCACCCGCCTCCATTGCCGGCAGCGAGGTTCATGTGGGCAATTCCCGGATCAATACTGAAGCTGGAACATACACTCACCAGCTTCCCAAGCTGGAAATCATGGTCACCACTTCTTTAACCAGAAACGACAATTATGTGCTCAGGGATTCATCCATCTATTACATAAATGATGCTGACTGGGGCAATTATCAGCAAAATGCTGTTTACAATGACCCTTCAGTGGTCAACTACAAGCTTGTAGATCAATAGGATGCTTGTTATGTATAAATACCTCTTCTTGAATTTTCTGATGCTGGTGATGCTTGTAGGTCCTGTAACAGCTCATGCCTTCATCCATGGCTCAGCCCGCGAACTGGTTTCCATGGATGAATTTCCAGGTATTGCCTATCAGGCGGCTGATGCCCTGGAGTACAACCTGACCTCTGACCTCAGCCGGGTTTTGCCCATTATGTTTTCCAGTTTCGCTGATCTGAGTGATCTTCAGTCCACCTCAGTTCTGGGCAGGATGCTGGGAGAACAGATGGGATCAAGGTTTTCCCAGCATGGATACACTGTGGTGGATATGAGACTGCGCAAAGACTCCCTCTTGGTCAGTCCGGGCAAGGGAGAGCTGGCTCTGTCCAGGAGCATGGAGCATATCCGCAAATCCTGGAACGCCCAGGCAGTTATTGCCGGAACCTACCATATTGTTAACCACCGGGCTGTGGTATCAGCCAGAATAATCAGCACCACAGACAATTCCGTGCTTTCTTCCCATGATTTTTCCTTCAGGCTGAATCAAGATCTTATGAGTTTGGTAACCCCGGACAGAGTAAAGCAGCCGGAGGAACAAAAGGACACGCCCAGCCTGGAACCCACCGGACCCCTGTCCACTGGGGTGATTAAGCTTAATCCTTCCAGGAGCACTGATGCCAGACTTATTCAGAGCAGGCTGGCTGAACTGGGCTTATACCTGGACAAGATAGATGGAATCTGGGGCAAAAATTCCAAAATCGCCCTGGAAAGATATAAGGCCAGACATCAGCTCCCAGAACCAGGCAAATGGGATATGCCAACCCAGATCAGTCTTTTCAGGGGCACTGGACAATGAACTGTTTCAGGCAGCTGCTGCACAAAAGCTTGGTAACCCTTCAGGGGGCGCGGGAACCGGCATGGGGACAGCCCCCGCAAGCCATTTCCTGCACTAACAAAATAATTGCCAGCCCGAAATGTAATTGCACCCATACAGCTTGGTACAAAGCCGAGGGACAGTCCCCATGCCGGTCTGCCAACTTCAACATTGAGGATCCCCTGAACAGTTACAAAGCTTGAACTGAAAACCTTTGATATTATAGAGGAACAGCCAGACATGAAACAATTTATCAGCGCCCTGTTCATAACCACAATATTTATTTTTTCCGCAGGATGTCAGAAATGCCCTGAGTATCCGGCAACCCGCTACCTGCGGGATTCTGATGCCGCAGCCTCGGGCAACAGGGTTTTGCAGCCCACCCCCCCAGCCTGGTCCTGTGTCCAGGAGCCGGCTCAGCCGGTATACCTGCCAGTCAAGGTCAGGTACCGAAAAGTTCCTGAATGTGAGACCAGCAGCGTCATATGCAGGCAGCCTGTTCAGGAATCACCCTGTTTCCAGGGCACTCCTTGATCTCCGGATTTTGTAACTGTTTAGCCATCTGCATGCGGCACGGCTTCCTGCCCGGGCAGCCATTCAGGGGGTCTAACCGGCCATTGCCTGCCTTCGGTATGGGGACTGACCCTCGGCTTTGTACTATTGGTGCCCTGATTTCTTGCGCCGGCAAAGTTTTAATTAGCTGCATTAAGTGGCTTGCCGGGACTGTCCCCATGCCGGTTTCCGCGCTCCTGATATGGTTACCTGCCCGAAGGCATACAGCCCGAAGGGGGACTGGCTCTCCCAGAGCTTGTTTTTCCAGGTCTTTGTTTACATCAGCCCAAAAACAAGCCCTGGGGTGCCCTGCTTTCCTTAAAAAGGGCTGAACTTTTGCGCCTGTCCCAGGCTTTGTATCTTTCTTAAACTGTTTTTGACATGAAAATGTCACATTTTTCCTGTAAAGGATATTGTCATACCACAATGGAAAGGCAGAAATTATGGCCAGGTCCAGGCCCTGCTGTTCAATGTGCCTATTGTTCTGCCTTTCAGCTGCAGGCATGAGAATGGAAGATGCCAAATCCGCCGTATCCCCGCCTGTCTGCTAATAATCTGCGTTTTTACCGGAGCATGAAATGTCCAAGAAAAAAGTCCTTTTCCTGTGCACTGGCAACTCCTGCCGCAGTCAGATGGCTGAGGCCTGGACCAGATATCTGCATCCTGAGAGTTATGAACCTTTTTCAGCAGGGGTCATAAAAAGCATGGTGGATCCCAGAGCAGTTCAGGTCATGGCTGAAAAAGACATAGACATTTCCAGTCAGAGCTCAAAAGCCATAGAAGAACTTCCTGAAACAGAGTTTGACCTGATCATAACCCTTTGCGACCATGCCCGGGAAAGCTGTCCTTTCTTTCCAGGCCAGGCCGCAAAGCTGCATCAGGGATTTGACGATCCGCCCTCACTGGCCCGCGGTC
>CAZHCY010000294.1:0-3266 GCA_964531185.1 uncultured Desulfovibrionales bacterium
AGTAGTTCCCTGAAAATTTTTTTGGAAGGTGAATCAGGAAGGGAAAAGATTGACTGAGGATGTACTGATTGCTGTTGTTACTCATAATGGAGCGCAAACCATTGGTGAACTTCTGGATTCCTTGCCCAGGGCAGCAGGTGCGGTTTCCTGTGATTTAATGGTGTTAGACAATAATTCCTCTGATGACACCCTTGAAAAATTAAGGATCCGTCAGGATTTTTCTTTAAGTATCTGCGCTTTTGGCAACAATCTGGGAGTGGGTAGAGCCTATAATTTCGCTTTGAAAGAGGCTGCGAAAAAAAAAATTAAATGGCTGTTCCTGCTGGATCAGGACAGCGTCTGCACGGAAAAATGCCTGGAAATTCTTGTGCAGAACGGTAATGCTCTTTTGGATAAGAGCTTCCCTGTTGGAGCAGTTTTTTCCACGCCTAAAAGCCTTTTTTATCCGCGTATTATCCATTATCCCTACAGGCTGAAGAACTGGAGTCTTGTTCCTGCAACCAGCCCGGAAGCTGATCTGAGTCCGGTGGAATCCGGCATTTCTTCAGGAACCCTTTACAGAGTGCAGGCGCTGGAATCGTCAGGAGGATTCCGGGAAAGCTATTTCATTGATTTTGTGGATCATGAATGCCACCTGCGCATGGCGCAACATGGCTGGGAAATGAGATGGTCTCATCAGGCGGTGATTTTCCACAGGCTTGGCTCTAAGCAAACAATGTATCCGGACGGGCTTTGGATAGAACATGAACCTTTCAGATATTATTACATGGCCAGAAATATGAGCCATGGATATTACAGACTGGGGGGGCTCAAGGCCTTGCTGTCTTTCTGGGCGCAGGCCAGGCGTCATATGCAGCTCGTTTTGAAAAGAAATTCCCAGCCTGGAAAGTGCGTAAAATATTTTATCAAAGGTTTAATTCATGCTGCCCAGGGAAAGAGCGGCCCGCTTTATCCAGGAAATTGACTACAGGTTTATTCTGCCGGGAATGTCCCGCCTGCCTCTGGCTGCAGGTCAGGCGTTAGCGCTTTTGAGAGGAAGACTTGTGTACTGTTTTGATTATGACTGGAGAAATCAGGCTTCTGGTGTAAAGTATATAAGAAATTCGACTCTGGAAGGAATGGGAGATATATGCCCTGATAAAGATGCAAAGGAATGGTATGAGCTTACAAAAGACAGGTTTGTGCATCATTCCAGGGAAGAATGGCAGGCTGGCCTGTTTTCTAGAAAGGTTATGGACAAGATTTTTAATAAGAGCAGCATTGAAGGCCTGCAAAGTTTGCAGAATATTCAAGCTCAGAATAGAGGTGTCGTGCTTGTGTCCTGTCATTTGGACAGTTTTTGCATGGGGATGGTTTTATTGGGCATGCAAGGCTTGAGAACCAACTGTGTCAACACCGCCAAGATCGAAGATTCGGCCATTCATCCTGCTGTACGGGCTTTTTTTCAGAAAAAATACCGATCCATGGAAAGACTGATGAAGGGATACATGAAGTATTACCAGACTGACATGGCTTATTTTTACAAGGCCCTGACCAGGGGTGAAATTGTAGTCTTGATGGGGGATATTCCAGGATCAAAATCCAGCGTTAGTATCCCTTTTTTTGGGAGGAGGTTTCGCATGCCTCTGGGTGCCTGGCATATGACCGTAAAGACAGGAAGCCTTGTGGGCGCATATGTCTGCATCAACCAGGGAACAGGAAGATACAGGGTTATTTGCCTGGAACCTTTTGAGCCTGATCCTGACAGCCCGGAAAAGACCCTGCGGCCGGTTTATGATTTTTTGCAAAGCTGGATCAGCAGGATGCCTGAGCGCTGGATATGCGCTGATCTTCTTGCCGGCTTCCCAAAGTTATGAAGCCTGGATTTGATTTTTGCTTTTGACCAGGAAGATGCTGTTGACATGTATGTAAAGTCAGAGGTTAATCACTGACTGGATGCCTGAGCAGCTGCAGTTCAGGTCAGTGTGAATCCTGACAAGGATTTGATAATGATTTCTTTTTTTCAAGTGGGCTATCATAATAAAGTCTCTTCTACTCCTGAACAGACTTTGGCCAGGAAAATGGGGAGGCCCCCCTGTGAAGTAGAATTTTTGCCTGAAGGCTTGCCCATAGGGGAGTTTCTAAACAGTTCAGATTTTTTTCAGGCAGTTTTTATTTTTGACCCTGAATTCTGGTATCCAGAATGGTGCTGGCAAGATTGGCTTGATGCTGTTCTTGAAAGACCGGAGAGCATTATATCCCTGCCTTTGGGCAACCAGAATCCTGAGTGGAGAATAGGCCTGGATGTGCCTCTTTATCTTACAGTAGCAGGCCTTGAACAGGCTTCGCGGTTCCGGGCAGACCAGGTCTGGCTAAGGAAAAAAATCAAAAGCGCAGCTGAACTGTGCACAGCAGTTATTCCCCGGGAAATTTTAGCCACGGTGCCTGATACACTTGCATTGCAGGATTTACCTGAGTTCCTTGTTCAGCACGATAAGCAGGCCAGAATCTATTGCCGGGGATGGCTCCACAATTTTAATGCCCTTGGGGATGCAGGCTGCCGTCATGATCTTATCGCCATGACCCGCTGGAAGGGGCTTGTCCTGGAGATGGGCTGCGGCAAAGGACTGATGGCCAGGACATGCAGGGAGGCTTTTCCAGGCAAGGTCACCTGGGTGGGGATGGACTATGACTGTAATGCAATAAAGCAGGCCGCTGGACACATGGATCTGGCAGTCAGGGCTGATGCTGATCAAACCCTGCCCTTTGGATCCCGGGTTTTTTTCGATATAATTGTCTGCGGGGATTTTCTGGAGCATCTGGCCTATCCCTGGCAGTTTCTGTCCAGGCTCAAGCAGCATGCAGCTACTGGCTGCAGGCTGCTGGCTTCAGTGCCTAACATCGGGCACTGGTCTGTGGTGGAAGATCTGCTGCAGGGGCGCTTTGATGAAGCTCCGGCAGGAATAATGTGTGTTTCACATCTTAGATTTGGAACAGCTGAAACCTGGACAAGATGGCTGAAGGAATCAGGCTGGAAAGTAAAGCGGCTGGAAGAGGAAAGGCTGGCCATGCCGGATTATATGAAAGAGATGATCAGAATGTTTCAGGCGGGAGCTGATCATGATTCACTGGAAACCCTGCGGTACAGAATTATGGCCTGTCCGGAATAAAAGGAAAAATCCGTAACAGTTTAGCCCTTTTTAAAGAAAGCAGGGCACGCCAGCGCCTGTTTTTGGGTGTATTACCGGTTTGTAAATGATACAGACTCAGGTTTGCTTTGAACATAA
>CAZHCY010000295.1:0-3256 GCA_964531185.1 uncultured Desulfovibrionales bacterium
TCAGTAACAGTTTAGCCGTTTGCATGAGGCACGGGGACTGGCTCTCCCGTCACCCACCTGGCAATCCAGCAGGCATTCAACTTCAAAAATTCAGCTCAAGTGGGTGACGGGGTGCCTGTCCCCTGTGCCCTTAAAAAGGGCTAAACTGTTACTTTTTTCATAACCTTGTCTTTATTAAGCCCGGCGCTCTCTCGAGAAACCATGTTCTACTGAGCGTCCTCAGGATATTGTCAAGCCTGGTTTTAAAAAAACAGCTATACAAAGGCTTGCAGGATCAGGACATCCAGGCAGGGCCGGACAGCTGGACAGAGCTTTCTTAACAAACTGCAAATATCAGCAGGCTTTAAATCAAAACTTGATTACCCCCTGTGCCTGCAAGTGAACATTTTGTTGATTTACAGTTTTTTCCATGCAAAAATTAAATCTCAGGCAACTTGTCTCTGAAAAACCAGTTCTGGGGGGCCGGGTCTTGATTTTTTTGGTACTGAAAAATGAAAAGACAGGTAACAGTCTTGGCTGTTTGCATGAGGCACGGCTTCCTGCCCCATGGCATACGGGAGCATTGCCTGTTGGTAAATTTGGAGACAAATCAGGAAATTCAGGTCAGGCACCGGGACTGTCCCCTGGAAGGATAAACCTGAATTTTATGTCCAAACTTGACGATCAAAAATTCTCTGTCAACGTCTTGTATTTACTGACAATTTCCGGAATTCTGAATGTCCGCATCATTATCAGCTTCAACAGCCTGATTTCTTTATCTTTACCATTAACTTTTAACCTTTAATTTTTAACTCTCAAGGTCCAAAGCAAACCTGCGTCTGTATCATTTACTAACCTGTAATTCACCAAGGCATACAGCCCGCAGGGGGACCGGCTCTCCCAGGGCCTGTTTTTTCTTAAGTCTTTGTTTACATAGATAAAAAACAAGCACTGGGGTGCCCTGCCTTCCTGAAAAAGGGCTAAACTGCTGCAAAAACGGTTTCCAGCTTCCCTGCCCGGGCAGCGGTTTTGCCCGGATCTGGGGACCAGATGCCTGCTGGTTTGCTTCAAAAGCCATAAACCAACAGAACATGAACCAAGGAGGATAAACCCGGTGAAACAGACAACCATCAAAGACATGATGATCCCCAGGGATCAGTACCTTATCCTTGATGAATCATCCAGCCTGATTCAAGCCATGATCGCCCTGGCAGAAAGACATAAAGAAGGCTGCGGACCGGTGCACAACACTGTCTTTGTCAGCAACAGCAGGGGGGAGATCGTTTCCAGATTGACCATTTTCGATCTTATGCGGGCTGTTGAACCCAAATACCAGGAAGTCACAGAACTCAACCTGAACCATTTCGGTTTCAGCAATGAATACCTGGAATCCATTCTCAAGACCAATGATCTCTGGGCCAAGCCCCTTGAAGAACTGTGCTCCAAGGTGCCCCGGATCAAAATCAGGGATATTATGCTGAAAATTCCCCAGTCTGAAAAAATATCCATTTCTGAAGATCTCCACAGGGCCATGAACAGAATGATCCTCAACCGCCACCACCTTCTTCTGGTTTATGACCGGAACAACCAGTTCACTGGCACACTGAGATCCATTGACCTGTTCCAGCTGATTCTGAATCTGGTGGAACAATGCCAGCTGAAAAAATCTTAGGAGGACCTTTTCATGACTGCTGCTGCCGATAAAATCAATTTTACCAAAACCGGTTTCCTGCTTCTGGGCTTAGTTGTGTTCCTTGTTGTCTACTATGCTCCGCCCTGGCCTGATGCTGTGGATCCCAGGGGCCAGACCTTCAGTCTTTCTCCCCAGGGCAAGGCGGCCATAGCTCTGTTTCTCATGGCCGGCATCTGGTGGATATTTGAAGTGGTTCCCATCGGAGTTACCGGCATAACCATAGGGGTCATGCAGGCCCTGTTCTTTATCCGCCCGGCTCAGGACGCCTTCAAGGACTTTATGGATCCTTCGGTCATGTTCATTTTCGGCTCCCTGATGATCGGGGCCGTGTTCACCAAAGTCGGCATCACCAGGCGTCTGGCTTATAAAATGCTCATCATCGTGGGTGAGCGGACCAGCATGATCTATCTGGGGTGTTTTGTGGTTACGGCCTTTTTGACTCATCTCATGGCCCATACTGCTGTAGCCGCCACCATGTACCCTCTGCTGCTGTCCATCTATGCCCTGTACGGTGAAGGGGAAAAACCCACCAGATTCGGCAAAGGGCTGTTCATAGGCATGGCCTTTGTAGCCGGAGCCGGCAGTATTGTTACCCTGCTGGGCGCAGCCCGGGGCATCATCGCCCTTGGGTTTTACGAGGAAATTACTGAAAAAAGCGTGTCCTTTTTTGAGCTGACCTTTTACCTGTTTCCCATGGGCTGGTTAATGACCTTCCTTTTATGGGGATTTTTCATGCTTTTTTTCAAGCCGGAAAAACCTGTCATTCCCGGCCTGCGGGAAAAAGCCCGGCATCTGAGCAGGGAAATGGGGCCGGTTTCCAGACAGGAAATCCTGTCTGTGGTCATAATAGGAGCGGTTGTTCTTTTCCTTTCCCTGCAGTCCTTTCTGGAGGTGCTTAAACCCTTTAACAAAGCATCCGTGCTTCTGGTGTCCACCATTTTGTTTTTTATCCTGAGAATCCTGGACATCAAGGACCTGGAAGCAGTGCCCTGGAACATCATTCTTTTGTTTGCCGGAGCCATGAGCATTGGCTTCTGCCTGTGGCAGACCGGAGCTGCCAGGTGGCTGGCCGTTAACTGGCTGAGCTTTTTTCAGGATGCCCACTGGTTTATTTTTGTCATGAGCATAGCTTTCTTTGTCATGCTCATGACCAACTTCATCATGAACGTAGCAGCCATTGCCATATCCCTGCCTGTGGCCCTGGTGGTGGCTCCATACCTGGGCGTGGCTCCGGAAATAATTTTGTACAGCGCTCTGACTGTGGCCGGCATGCCTTTTCTGCTCCTGGTGGGTGCTGCTCCCAACGCCATTGCTTACAATTCCGGTCAGTTCAGCAGCGGTGAGTTCTTTGGCTACGGTATTCCGGCCAGCATTCTGCTCATGGCTGTGGTAGGGCTTTTTACCATCCTGATCTGGCCGCTCATGGGCATGCCGGTAACCCTTTAACCCGTTTTATATACTTAAAGCTTAATCCCCTGCAGACTTTGCGCTCCCCGTTTTCAGTCAAAAGCCGGAAACTGGGAACTGCATGCCCAGGAGATTGTCATATTTGTAACAGTTTGGCCCTTTTTAAGGGCGCAGGGG
>CAZHCY010000296.1:0-3241 GCA_964531185.1 uncultured Desulfovibrionales bacterium
GGGGAAACAGGACCAGAGAGCTGTTGTGAGTATCTAGTGGTATAAACCTGAGAGCTAAGAAGCAATGTTGCATCAGGATCCATACGGGACATTCAGTAAGAAATTGAGGATGTGTTTGTTCTTCTATGTTTCATGGACTATGTTTACCAAGAACGTGGTTCACTGGACCAGGTCTGGAGAAACAGAGCAAACAAGATGGTCAACAGACATCCCCATGTTTTTGAGGATGAAAATAACCAAACCAGAGAAGAACTGCTGCGCAACTGGGAAAAGATCAAAAAGCAGGAAAAATCAGGCACCAGAACCTCTCTTCTGGGATCCATCCCCAGAAACCTGCCTCCAGTACTCATGGCTTACAGGGCCAATTCCAAGGCAGCCAGGGCAGGGTTCACCTGGGACCGGGATGCGGATCTGGAAGAAAAACTTGAGGAAGAATGGGCTGAATTTAAAAAAGCACTGCAGGCCAGGGATCAGGATGCTGCAGAAATGGAATTCGGGGATTTTCTGTTCACCCTGGTGGAGTTTGGCCGGCGAAAAAAGATCAAGGCCAATAAAGCTCTGTCCAGGGCCAATACCAAGTTTCTGGACCGGGTGGAAAAAATGGAGACACTGGCTGCGGAATCGGGTCTGGACCTGGATGACATGGATGCCGGGCAGCTCAATGAGTTATGGGACCGGGTCAAGTCCGGGGAATGATCCTTTGCCTGGTGCAGTCAGTCTGTAAACCTTTTGGTGCCCTGAGCAGCTGCAGCAGTCAGCGGTTAATAAAGCTCAGCATCTTTGCCAAGACCTGGTCCTGGTCCAGGGAGCCGGTATCAATGATCACGGCTTCCGGAGCCGGTTTAAGGGGAGCCAGGGCTCTGTTGCGGTCCTGGTCATCTCTTTGAATGATCTGTTTCAGGATCTTCTGGTAATCAGCCTCCCGGCCCATGGACTCAAGCTGCCTGACCCTTCTGTCTGCCCTGACTTCCGGTGCTGCGTCCAGAAAAAATTTGCAGGATGCCTGCGGAAAAACCACACTTCCCATGTCCCTGCCCTCGGCCACCAGAGAGTGACCCTGTCCGATTCTGCGCTGGGCCGCCTTGAGAAACTCCCTGACTTCAGGCATGGAGCCCACCTGAGAAGCCTTCAGGCCGGCCTCTTCAGTCCGGATTTCCGGGCCTGGAACCCGGCCGTTGAGTACAAGGCAGGCCCTGTATCCCCTGCCCTGGAGCTCAAAGTGCATTTCAGCCAGAATTTCCCTGATGGAGTGCTTCAGTCCCTTCTGAGAGGCATTCATGGTCATCCAGCCCACAGACCTGAACATGGCTCCGGTGTCCAGACAGGGGATATCCAGCTGTCTGGCCAGGCTTGAGGCCAGGGTGGTTTTGCCCACCCCGGCCGGCCCGTCTATGGTTATGATCAGGTGCTCAGTTTTCATGGAGGATTTTTGCCAGGGCTTCCAGGAAAAGCTGGTTTTCCCGGGAAGTGCCCAGACTGACCCGCAAAAGCTCTGCAAGGCCGTAGCTTTTTAAAGGTCTGATAATGATTCCCTGGCTGAGGAGCTGATTAAAAACCAGGTCCGGGTCCAGGGGCGGTTTGAACATCAAAAAATTGGCCTGGGAGGGATAAACCTGGCAGCCCAGGTCCTGCAGCCCGGCAGTGACCTCCTGTCTGGCGGACAGAATGAGTTCCCGGGTGGTCTGTCTGAAGGTCTGGTCCTGGAGGGCGGCCAGGCCGGCTTTTTCAGCCAGGAGGTTGACGCTGAAGGGAAGTCTGACCCGGAGCAGGTAGTCAGCCAGAAAATCGGGCAGCACAGCATATCCAAGCCTCAAGCCGGCCAGGGCATACATTTTGGAAAAGGTCCTCATGACCGCAATGTTTTGAGAGGCCAGGGCCAGGGGAATGCTGTCAAAGCTCTGGGCAGGTTCTGCAAAATCCAAATAGGCTTCATCTATGATTAAGATGCATGACTGCGGAAGTGAACAGGCCAGGTTTTCAATTTCCGGCCATGAAGCTGCATATCCGGAAGGATTGTCAGGGTTGGTGACAAAGACAATCCTGGTCTGCTCATCCACCAGCTCCAGAAGACCCTGGAAATTGAAAGAGAAATCCGGATTCAGCGGAGTCTGTCTGAAATCCACCCCGCATAATCTGGACTGAAGCTTATAAATGCTGAAGCAGGGTCTGAAGGCTGCAATATTGTTCTGTCCCGGCACGCAGAGGATTCTGATGAGCAGATCAATGATTTCATCAGAACCATTGCCGCAGATGATCCTTTCAGGAACGCTTCGGTGCATTGAGGCCAGGGCCTGGCGCAGCTCTAAATTGCCGGAGGAAGGATACCTGAAGGCATGGCCGGCATATCTTTCAATTTCCTCCCGGACCACAGGAGATGCCCCCAGGGGGTTTTCATTGCTGGCCAGCTTGATGACATTTTCAAGGTTGTATCTGGTTTTGATTTCATCAATGCCAAGGCCGGGTGAATAGGGGCTGAAGTCCAGTACTTCCGGCCTCAACAGCTGTAAACCTGTTCTGCTCATGTTTATTCAGCCTGTGTTTGGGGGTTGGGGTTTTTTGATCAGCAGGCAAAGCAGGAATGAATAAACTTAAATGTTCAGGGAATCAAGCTGCTGCCGCAGGCGGGAACAGACGCTGACCAAAATGAGAAAGGTTCCTCTGGGCAGCTCCGGGGTATTTGGCCCATGCTGATTGGTCCAGACTGGAACCACCCTGGCCGTGCCCCAGCTTGAGCCCTCAACATTCAAGGAGATGCTCATTTCCCGGCCCAGCTGGAAATCCCGGTTTCCCGGGATAAAAAGGCCTTGTTGCCCCATAAAATCGTTTTTCCAGATCTTTTGGAAATCCTGTCTGGAATTGAGTCTTAGCTCCAATTTCAGATCACCTCGTCTCTTGTAAAATTCAAAAGTTCATTTCTGTTGTCCCCGGCATATTTGTTTTTAAAGAGCCAGCCCAGAAAAGGAATGTCTCCTGCACCCGGGATCCTGTTATCCTCCCGCTCTTCTATGGTCTTTTTGATGCCCCCTATGACTATGGTTTCCCCGTTTTCCACCAGCAGACGCGATCTGACGGAGCGGGTTTCAATGGCTGTCACTCCAAAGTTTTCCACAGGGCTGTCATCTGTAACCTCAATGGACAGCATGATGTCGTCATTGGAGCTGGTGATCTGGGGAGTGACCAGCAGGCTCAGGGTGGCTTCCTCGAACTGAGTGGCTGGCCCGTCAGTGGTCTGGGGGGTGTG
>CAZHCY010000297.1:0-3237 GCA_964531185.1 uncultured Desulfovibrionales bacterium
CTGTTCCACCGGACAGGAGGTTTACAGCATCGCCATTGCTGTCAAGGAAATTATTCCTGACTTGAATAAATATCAGGTAACCATCCTGGGGACTGACATCTCTGACAAAGCCATTGCTCAGGCCAGTTACGGCAAGTACAACAGGTTTGAGATAGAAAGGGGCTTAAGCAGTGACAAGCTCAGGAAATATTTCAATCCCACTCCTGACGGCAACTGGAGGATCAAGGACGAAATCCGGGCCCTGGCTAATTTTAAAAAGATCAATCTGATGCAGCCCGTATCCCTGCTGGGCAAGTTTGATATAGTATTTTGCCGCAATGTAGCCATATATTTCAAGCCTGACGACAAAAAACGTCTTTTTGAAAGGATCGCCGGGATTTTGAATTCAGATGGAGCGCTGATCATCGGCTCTACCGAGTCTTTGTCAGGAGTAACCAGGTCATTTGTTCCCAAAAGGTATCTAAGATCCATATTTTACCAGCCGGCCTGAATCTTAATTGTTTGTAACAGTTCAGCCATTTGAACGTGGCAGGGGGACTGGCTCTCCCAGGGGTGTATCACCGGTTTGTAAATGATGCAGACGCAGGTTTGCTTTGAACATAAAAAAACAGGTTTATCCACCCAGGGGACGGTCCCGAAGCCAGGGACAGTCCCCATACCGGACGCAAGCAGTCGCCATTTAGGCCCCCTGAATGACTGCCCCTGCTTTCCTTAAAAGCAGCTAAACTGTTACAATTATTTTGGTCAAAGCAGCTGAATAAGAAATGCAGCTGTAAAACAGTAGAGAGCAAAATAGACAAGTCTGCTCTTTTTGAGAAAATCAATAAGCCAGACAATGCCTATCCAGGAAAAGACAAAACTGGCGGCAAAGGCGGATGCCAGGGGCAGGGCTGGAGGCAAAAATTCAGGAGACCTGGCTGCTTCCAGAAGCATCAGCCCTGAAGAGCCGGCAATGATGGGGATGGACAGAAGAAAAGAATACCTGACTGCGGTTTCTCTGGAAAGCCCTATCCACAGAGCGCAGATCAGGGTTGCACCGGATCTGGAAATACCAGGCAGAACAGCCAGGGTCTGGGCCAGACCCACTGCCACCGAGTCACTGAATTTCATATCTTGAGACATTCTTTGGCCGCATTTTCTTATCCTTTCCACCAGGATCAGGAAAAAACCGGTCAGACACAGGGCTGCTGAGATGAACATCATGGATTTCATGGTTCCGGCCAGAATACTTTCCAGCCAGAGCCCGGCAGCAGCAGTGATAAAGGTGGCAGTGAGAATGTAGAGCCCGAAATAAAAGCTGGTTTTGCAGGAAGGATTTCTATAAAGGACATAGGCTGAGAATCCGGCCACCACCTCTGTCAGATCTTTTCTGAAATACAGACAGACCGCCAGAAGAGAAGCCAGATGCAGAAATATTTCAAACCCAAGGCCAGGAAAACTGACCCCCATTATTTGCCCGGCAATAATCACATGAGCTGAGCTGGAAACAGGGAGGAATTCCGTAAGACCCTGGACCAGACCAAAGACAAGGGCTTGAAGCAGATTCATAGGTTTATCCCTAACCCCTGGAGTAAAGGTTTGATTGCAGTGCACCCTGATTAAGCCGGGCTAGGCCCGGATCTCAGCCTAGCTGCTTTGCGGCCAAGGCAAACATTTTTTTCCCGTAACAGTTCAGCCGTTTGCATGTGGTACAGGGACCGGCTCTTTTAAAGCTTGTTTTTCCAAGTCTGTTTCTTATATCAACCAATAAACAGGCCCTGGGGTGACTTGTTTTCCTTTAAGTTTATTCCGGCCCAAAGCCTGTTCAGGAAACAAAGGACTTAACTTTTGCCGGTTTTTTCCCACCGGGCTGGACTCATTAACGTCTGATCCGCAAATAAGAAGAAAGCCGGCATAGTGGAACGGTTGAGCAGAAAAATCTGCAGAAGACAGTATGACTTATTCCTGTTTAATGCAGATGTCCAGGCCGGGCAGAATAACTACTTCCCAAGCCAGGATGGCTATCAGGTTGAGGACATGGATGTCTTAATCATTGCAGTTGTTCTTCTGTTTAACATTCTGGCCGCAGGGCACGCACTTCTGTACAAACGCGATCCCAAGGCGGCCTGGGGCTGGATTGTCACCTGCCTTTTGATTCCCACCATTGGACCGGTTCTTTATTTTTTGTTTGGAATAAACCGGATAAGACTTAAAGCCAGAAGGCTCAAGTCTGAAGCTCGTGACCAGGATTATACAGGTACGCTCAAGGCCGGGGTTGCAACTGAATGCAGTTCAGAGCATACCAAGGCTGATTTGTCCCTGGTGTCTGATGACACCCTGTCCAGGAATCTGAGCCGGATTCCGCTTATACCCGGCAATGAGGTCCGGGCCTTTTTCAACGGCAATGAAGCCTACCCGGAAATGATCCAGGCCATAGAACGTGCTCAGAAGCATGTTTATCTGTCCACCTATATTTTCAGCAGTGACCCATGGGGACAGAATTTTATTGCAGCTCTTTCCAGAGCTGTCCAAAGAGGAGTGCAGGTCCGGGTTCTGCTGGATGCCATAGGGGAATTTTATTCCTGGCCAAGAGCCGGACGATATCTCAAGGCTGCTGAGGTGCCTTTTGCCAGATTTCTGCGCCTGAAGCTCTTTCCTCCCTCACCGTTTCTCAACCTTCGAAATCACAGAAAAATTCTGGTGGTGGACGGGTATCTGGGCTTTACCGGTGGCATGAATATCCGGGACAGTCATGTGGTTGAACCTGGAAAAACTTCAAGCTCCCGGGATATTCATTTCAGTTTCAAAGGACCGGTTGTTGCTCAGTTTGAGGATCAATTTTTATCCGACTGGGCATTCAGCACAGGCGAATCCATAGCCGTGTCAGGAGGGATCCAGACCTGCTCCAGACAGGACAGTGCCTCCTGCAGGACCATAAGCATAGGTCCTGATCAGGATGTGGATCTGCTCCGGGTGCTGTTTACAGGGCTCATATCCCAGGCCAGAAAAAAGATTCTTATCATGACACCTTATTTTCTGCCCTGCAGGGAAATCATGGGAGCCCTTCAGGTAGCAGCTCTGAGGGGTGTAGAGGTTAATCTGGTCCTTCCCAGGGAAAACAATCTGTTTTTTATAAAATGGGCCAGCCAGAACGTTCTCTGGGAAATACTCAAGTTCGGGGTGAATGTGTATTATCAGCCCCCTCCTTTTGATCATTCCAAGATTTTTGTCCTGGACGACTATTATACACTGGTGGGG
>CAZHCY010000298.1:0-3235 GCA_964531185.1 uncultured Desulfovibrionales bacterium
CCTGTTTTTTATGTTCAAAGCAAACCTGAGTCTGTATCATTTACAAACCGGTAATTCTTCCGCAGGGACTGGCTCTCCCGGCGCCTGTTTTTCCAGGCCGGAACTGTCCGGCTGCAAAAATGAACAAAAGAGATTTTTTATGCTGGGGATGCAAAAGTTAAATGATAAAAGATAATTTCGGCAGAGCCATCAGTTACCTGAGGCTGAGCGTTACAGACCGGTGCAATCTGCGATGTTTTTATTGCCGGCCCTGTGTTAAGACCAGCTTTATATCCCACGACCGGATCCTGACCTATGAGGACATGCTTTATCTGCTTCAGACCGTGGCAGAGACCGGAGTAACCAAGGTCCGGCTGACCGGAGGGGAACCTTTTGCAAGAAAGGATCTGCTGTATTTTTTGGCCAGGATCAAAAACGACATGCCGCATCTGGATCTGCGGCTGACCACCAATGCCACCCTGATCAGCAAAAAGATCAGGGCCCTGAAGGATATAGGCATCAAGGGTCTGAATATTTCCCTGGATACACTTGACAGGGACAAATATATGCGCATCACAGGCAGAGATTTTCTGGATACTGTCATGTCCAATATTTATGCCTGTCTGGAACATGGTTTAAGGGTCAAGATCAATGTGGTGGCCATGAAGGGAATCAATGATGATGAGCTTCCCCGGTTTGTGGAGATGGCCCTTGCCAGGCCTGTGGATGTCAGATTCATTGAATTTATGCCCATTGGGCTCAAGACCTTGTGGAACAGGGATTATTTCTGGTCAGCCGGAGATATTGTGCAGGCCATCAACCAGGTCAGTTCCATAAGACCTCTGTTTGAGACAGGGCAAAACCATGGACCGGCCAGGCTATTTGAATTTGAAAACGCAGCAGGCCGGATAGGAGTAATTTCTCCCCTGAGCAATCATTTCTGTGATACCTGCAACCGCCTGCGGGTAACAGCTGACGGAAGGCTCAGGACCTGTCTTTTTTCAGACAAGGATTACCGGCTCCTGCCTTTGATCCGGTCTCCGCGTCTTGGAAAGTCTCAGTTGAAAAAAGTCCTGGCCAGGGCCGGGCGGAAAAAACCCAAAGGCAATGAGATTGTGCAGGAACAAACCGGGGCCGGCAAGAGTTTCTGCAGCAGGATCATGTCTTCCATCGGCGGCTGAGGTTTTTATGCACCACCGGCAAGAGCAGGTATAATGCTTGAAGTTTCTGTCAATCTCAGGGCCATTGAAGATAATTACAGGTTTTTAAAGAAAATTTCCGGCCTGGAAATCATGCCTGTGGTCAAGGCTGATGCCTATGGCCACGGCATGGTCCAGGTGGCCCAGGTTCTGGAATCAGCCGGAGCAGAGAGGCTTGCTGTGGGCCCGCTGCAGGAAGGTTTGGAACTGGCTGCATATATTGATCCCCAGAAGATTTATTCCCTGATCGGCCCGGTGCATGAAGCGGATTTTGCCCGGGTGCCCAGCCTTGACCTGACCTGTTTTGTGCACTGCCGGCACCAGCTTGAAGGCCTGGCTGCCCGGGCTTTGCCGGGCCGCAGCATAAAAATCGGGCTCAAGTTTGATACCGGCATGCGCAGGCTGGGCTTTAAAGCTCAGGAGGCCGGAGCCCTGGTGGATTTTTTCAGGACCTGTAAAGGCCTTGTGCCGGTGATGATTTCTTCGCATCTGGCCACAGCAGATGATCCTCTGTCCAGGGATGATTCTGACAGACAGACCCGAACTTTTCAGGACATATCTGCTTTGTTTCAGCAGGCAGGTTTCAGGCTGGTCAGCTCTCTGGACAATTCAGCCGCAATTCTTTGCGCAGGCGGTATTCCGGGACAGGTGGCCAGACCCGGGGTGGCTCTGTACGGCTGCAATCCCCTGGCCGGGACAGTTATGGAACATAAAGGAAAGCAGCTTAAACAGGCCATGCAGGCCACAGCTCCAGTGCTCTCGGTGGCCGGGCTGTCCAGGGGAGACAGGGTCAGTTACGGGCTGACCTTTAAAGCCCCCAAAGCCATGCAGGCGGCTGTGGTGGGGTGCGGGTATGCTCACGGCTATTCCAGGCGGCTCAGCAACAGATCCTGGATGTATTTTCAGGGCAGGAGACTGCCTGTGCTGGGCAGGGTATGCATGCAGCTGTCAGTGCTTGATGTGTCCGGTGTTCCGGAAATCAGACCTGGAGATCGAGTTCATGTACTGGGCGGGGATGCTCCCGGCAGGATAAAAATTTCTGATCTGGCCGGCTGGTGGGAGACCATTGATTATGAGGTCATGTGTCTGCTTGGAAAAAACAGCAAAACTTATGTCCGGGAATGAGCCGCAGGCATGTGGGTGGTCCTGTCTTTTCTCACTGCCGTGTGCGAAGCGGCCAAGGACGGTTTATGCAAGAAATCCCTGACCACCCTGGATGTGCTGACCATATCCTGGGCCTGGAAAGCCCTGAGCCTGCCTTTTATCCTCCCTCTGCTCCTTTTCACTGAAATCCCTGATCAGCTGCCGGCCCGGTTCTGGTGGTCCCTGGCTGTGGGGGGATCATTGAATATTCTGGCCACAGTCATCTATATCAAAGCCCTGGAAAAAACCGATCTGTCCATTGCCCTGCCTCTCTTGAGCTTTACTCCTGTGTTTCTGCTTGTGACTTCTCCGGTCATGGTGGGGGACAGGCCCGGGGAATGGGGATATCTTGGGGTTTTGTTCATATTTGCAGGGTCCTACCTGCTGGGCATCAGGGAAAGACAGACTGTGCTAAGCCCCTTAAAGGCCCTGTTCCGGGACCAGGGAGCCAGGCTGATGCTGGTGGTGGCTTTAATCTGGAGCCTGGCAGCCAATGTGGACAAGACAGGGGTGCTGTCCTCCAGCCCGTTTTTCTGGGCTGTAAGCGTTCAGAGTTTTATTGCGGCCGGGCTCAGCATCATACTGTGGGTCAAAAGACCTGCCCGCACAGGCCTTAAGGCCGGTGAGCTGAAACTTCTTTTTTTGACCGGATTGTTCACCGGGGCGGGTCTGATTTTTCAGATGAGCGCCATAAGCACTGGTCTGGTGCCTTATGTTATAGCCATCAAGAGGACCAGTATTGTCATGGGGGTGCTGGCCGGGGGCTGGCTGTTCATGGAGAAGGACCTGAAAATCAGGCTGGCAGCTTCTGTGGTTATGCTGGCCGGGGTGATTATTATTGCGGTTTTATCGTAACCGGTTGTTCTGCAGAAGGAAATCATTCTCCCGGGTCCGGGGCATCCGGAAGATGCGGG
>CAZHCY010000299.1:0-3235 GCA_964531185.1 uncultured Desulfovibrionales bacterium
TGGATCCGGCCAGAATGGCCGGGTACGGCATTACTCCACTGGAAGTGGTCCAGGCGGTAGAAAAGTCGGATTATTCCCTGACCCTGGGATCCATTGATGTAAATAACCGGCATTTTTCAGTCCAGGCTGATGCTTATTTTGATTCAGTGGAAAAGATCAAAAACCTTGCTGTGGGGCAGACTCAAGGAGTGCCCTTTTATCTGCGGGATGTGGCCAGCATAATCGACGGCCCCCAGGAACCTGAAAATTATTCCAGAATCGGTTTTTCCAGTGAGTTTCAGTCTGGAGAAAGGCCAGGGGCTGAATCAGGCCCCATGTCTGCGGTGACCCTGGCTCTGGCCAAAAAAAAGGGGACCAATGCCGTGGATGTGGCTGACAATGTTCTGGCCAATCTTGAAAAACTGCGTCCTTTGCTTATACCTGACGATGTATATGTGGAAGTAACCCGAAACTATGGAGAAACAGCCAGAAAAAAGGTGGACGGGCTGCTGGCTTCTCTGGGTTTTGCCATTCTTACGGTGGTGGCTGTTCTGGCTTTTACCCTGGGATGGAAGGCTTCCCTGGTGGTGGCTGTGTCCATTCCGGTGAGTTTTTCCCTGGCCCTGTTCTGCAGCTATCTCATGGGGTTTACCATCAACCGGGTCACGCTTTTCGCCCTGATCCTTTCCCTGGGGCTGGTGGTGGACGATCCCATAACCAATGTGGATAACATAAAGCGCCACATGCGCATGAAATATCCAAGTCCGGAATACGCCACCCTGGCCGGAGTGGCTGAGGTTTTTCCTCCGGTACTCATGTCCACTCTGGCCATCATCGCCTGTTTTCTGCCTCTTTTTTTCATCACCGGGATGATGGGACCATATATGGCCCCCATGGCGGCCAATGTTCCCTTGACAGTGATTTTTTCCACCATCAGCGCCTTAACCGTTGTACCCTGGATGTGCAGAAAACTCATGGGAAACAATGTCTCATCCGGGCAGGATTATTCTGATGACAGCGGGGTGCCGCAATGGATCATCAGGTTTTACAGCGCCCTGGTCAGGCCTTTTTTGAATTACGGCCTGATGCGGATGTTTCTGCTGGGCCTGTTGTTTGTGCTTCTCTCGGCTGCTCTTCTGCTGGCTGTCTTTGGGATGGTTCCCCTGAAGATGCTGCCTTTTGACAATAAAGATGAATTCCAGATTGTTATTGACATGCCCAGGGGAACCACTCTGGAAACCACAGACCGGGTGGTGAGAGATTTTGAAGGATACCTGGAAGATATTCCAGAGGTGACCAGTTTTGTCAGTTATACAGGCCAGGCCTCACCCATGGATTTTAACGGCATGGTCCGGCAGTATTATTTGCGCGGAGCTCCTGAAGAAGCGGAAATAAGAGTTAATCTTAAGCCGGCTGAACACAGGAAAGAACAGAGCCATGCCCTGGTACTGGCAATGAGAAGGGATCTGGAGGCAATTGCTGAGAAGCACGGCGCTGCCCTGAAAATTGTGGAAATGCCTCCAGGCCCTCCGGTCATGTCCACCATAGTGGCTGAAATATACGCAGAACCTGATAAAACCTATCAGGAAATGATCCAGGCTTCCAAAAAAATCCGGGGGGTTATGGAAGATGAAGAATTTGTCAGGGATGTGGATGACAGCGTCAAGGAAGACAGCCCCAGGATCACATTTGTGCTGGACAGGGAAAAGGCTGATATCCACGGCATCCGGGCTTCCAGGGTTATTGATACTCTGGCTTTGGCTGTGCAAGGGGCCAGACCGGCTGCCCTGCATAACCCCTGGGAAAGAAGAACCGTGCCGGTAAAGGTGGTTGTGCCTGAAAAGAAGCGTTCCAACCTCCAGGAGCTGGAAAACATCAGGATCAGGACTTCAACCAATGAACTGGTTTTACTGGGAGAACTGGGAGAGTTTCAGGTTGAAGATGCTGATCAGCCTGTTTTGCACAAAAACCTGAAACGGGTGGTTTATGTTACGGCCGAAACAGTGGGACAACCGCCGGCTGAAGCCATTCTGGACATGCAGTCCACCCTTGAAAGGGATCCTTTGCCCCCGGGATTTGAGGTCAACTGGAGAGGAGAAGGGGAATGGAAGATCACCCTTGATGTGTTCCGGGATCTGGGGATTGCCTTTGGGGCAGCTCTGCTGGGCATCTATCTGCTTCTGATTATCCAGACAGGATCCTTGAGCATGCCCCTGCTTATCATGAGTGCCATACCCCTGACCCTGACGGGCATAATGCCGGGATTTTACCTTTTGAATCTGTTGACAGCAGGTCAGGCCGGAGGTTTCGAGGATCCGGTCTTTTTTACGGCTACGGCCATGATCGGGATGATTGCCCTGGGGGGGATAGTTATCCGCAATTCACTGGTTCTGCTGGAATTCATCAGCAGCAGGACAAAATCCGGGCAGCCTCTAAAGGAAGCTGTCCTGCAAAGCGGAGCCATAAGACTGAGGCCCATAGTGCTGACAGCCATGACCACGGCTCTGGGGGTATGGCCCATCACCCTGGATCCCATATTTTCGGGATTGGCCTGGACCCTGATTTTCGGCCTTGTGGCCTCGACCCTTTTTACTCTGGTCCTGGTGCCGGTGGTCTATTATATGATTTACAGATAACTTCAGTTCTCCTGGCTGAGGGCATCCAGAAGACTGATGGTCAGGTTGAGGAAGTCCGCCTCAGTGACTATCCCCACCAGAAAACCGTCTTCCAGAACAGGCAGACATCCAAACTTGTGCTCCAGAAGCAGACCAGCGGCTTCCCGCAGAGAATCCTCCGGGCCCACAGTCTGCACGCTGGCGTTCATGATTTCCAGAACTGGTATGCCCAGATCAAGTTCTTTCTGGGTCTGACTGTCCAGTTCAGCCAGCTTGGAAACAGTAGCTGAAAGAATATCCCGGTGAGTGAGAAGTCCTATGAACCGGTTGTTTTCGGTTACTATGGGGATGTGTCTGATTTTGGCCAGATTCATGACAGATCTGGCCAGGGCCAGGTTGTCGGTTTCCTTGAGGGTGAAGATGTCCCGGGTCATGATGTCCTTGACTTTGAGCATTGTACCGCCTTTGGTGAAAGGTTTTCTGCCCAGTGCCTGCTGAAGGCCCCATGCTGAACAGATTTTGAGGATAAAACCAGACCTGTGCTTGATAAGGCACCAGTCCAGGCTTAGTTTATTTAGGTGTGAAAACTTTATATGTATGCTCTTTCCAGGTCAACACGATCCAGCTACCTTTGAAATAAA
>CAZHCY010000300.1:0-3228 GCA_964531185.1 uncultured Desulfovibrionales bacterium
GATTCTGGAAATTGTCAGTAAATACAAGATGTTGACAGAGAATTTTTGACTGTCAAGTAAGTAAGGTTTACACCATAATACCTGTCCCGGAAACTTTTTGATGGCAAATTAAACAGGCATAATCTGCAGTCTGGAGGAACCGTCATCCAGAAATGCCAGAACCGGGACTGGTATAGATCTGCATGAGCATCAGCTGTTCAAGTATTCCTTTAATTCTTTTCCAGCCCGGAAAAAAGGCAACTTCTTGGGACTTACCATAACCATTTCCCCTGTTTTGGGGTTTCTACCTTCATAACCGCCATACTCTTTGAGCTTGAAACTGCCAAAACCCCTGATTTCCACTCTGTCGCCTTTTTTCAGGGCCTCCTTCATGGAATCAAAAAAAATGGAAACAATATCTGTTGCTTCATCAATGGAAATTTTCCTCTCCTCTGCCAGGCTCCTGATAAGCTCGCTCTTGTTCATGACATTACTCCTGTGAAGCTGAGAGTCTTGGGCACAATATTCGCGTGATCCTTTATAGACTGAAATCAAAAATGAAATCAAGCAGATTTTGAATCATATTATTGAGGAGTTAAGTGCATTCTGGCGGCAGCAAAGCTTGATGCCCTGGTATTATTCTCTGGGAGTAACGCTTGAGCTGGGAATTTTGAGTACAGGAGAGTCTGCAATATAATCCAGAGAAAAATTTCTAAGTTCTGAAAGTTTTCTGGCCACAGAGCCAATGTCTTGAGCTGATACTGACTTGGGAGCGTATCTGATAAAGGGTTTCTGATGACGGACCGCTTCCGGTACGCTGCTGTCCTGTCTGATATAGCCCAGAAAGTTGATCCGCAGGCCCAGAAACTTGTCGCAGGCGGCCCGCAGTCTTTCATAACCCTGCATGGCCTCCTGCTTTGTAGAAACCATATTCATCAGCACATGGAAATTTTTCACCTTCTTCTGTACAGATAGAACTTTTATCAAAGCATATCCGTCTGTCAAAGAGGTGGGTTCCGGAGTAATCACTACTATCTGATGGTGGGTCATGCCGGCAAAGGACTGCACAGTGGGACTTATGCCAGCCCCAATATCCAGAATAATAAAATGATATCTGCGCATGATTCTGCCCAGCTTGCGGACAATCAGATCCTGCTGATCGTCATCAAAATTGAGAATATCCGTCACCCCTAAGGCAGCTGGAATAAGGTCCAGACCTTTTTCGCCCAGGTTGTACAGGATATCTTCTGCACTGGCCTGGGAGTTAAACAGATCATGCAGGTTGCTCTCAGGGGCAATGCCCAGCATGACATCAAGGTTGGCCAGCCCCAGGTCACAGTCCACAAGCAAGGTGTTTTTACCCATGTCATAAAGTCCATAGGCCAGATTGAGGGCTAAATTGGTCTTGCCCACCCCGCCCTTTCCACTCAGAATAGAGACGCTCAAAGTTCTGTTGGTATTCGCCATGATTAAAAATCTTATCCTTTAAATAGAAAATTTTTCTCATCACTTCCAACCATGGAAGTGTCATCTGTGACCTGTGAAGCTGAAACCATTTCCAGAGAATCCTTGCCGCTTTGCTTTACTTTATAAAGCTGCTCATCAGCCAGGGACAAAAGTGCATCAGGTTTGATCTTTCCATGGCCGCGGTAGGTTACTGAACCTATGGAAACTGTATAAGCGGTCTTCCTGAGCCCGGAATCACAGGGTACCTGAGAACTTCTAACCGTTTCCATGAGCCTCTCCAGAAGAGGCCTGGACTTGACCATTCCGGTTCCGGGCAGAATAAGAGCAAATTCTTCTCCGCCGATGCGACAGGCATGATCATCCCCTCTTACCCCTGAGGCAAGAATTGCAGCAAAGTGTCTGATGACCTCATCCCCGCATACATGACCCAGCTGGTCGTTTATCTTTTTGAAGTCATCAATATCCAATATACTGAGAGTCAAAGGAATTTTATAGGTAAAACTTTTTTCAAGCTCCCTGTCCAGGACCCTTTCAAAAAAACCCCTGTTTTTCAGACCGCTCAAAGGGTCAATATCTCTGGCTTTGGCCAGATTCTCAATGGTACTGGCAAGGCTTAGCAGTGTGGAAAACTTTTCCTTGTTCACAGGCAGGGGCATCCACCCGGGATCGATTCCCCTCTGCCTGCTCATGTTTTCCCATTCTTCCTGGTTAATGCCCTTGAAAATTTTTACCAAAGCCAGGGCATTACTGTCAGATGCATTATGATCCGAAGCATAGCTGTTCAAAAACATTTCCTCCAGAACCTGAAGCTCCTGAAGAATTTTTCTGGCCTTGCGGGAATTGGGGTCAAGATGCTCAAGCATGTCTGCTCAACAGATAGCTATGGATTAACTGGTCAATATTTCCGTTAAGCACTGATTCCACATCACCGGCCTCAGTATTGGTTCTGTGGTCCTTGACCAGACGATAGGGCTGAAGAGTATAGGTCCTGATCTGGCTGCCCCAGGCTATGGAATCCTTGGCCGCGTAATTTTCCTGTCTCTCAGCTTCAAGCTTTTCCATCTCCGCCTCGTAGAGCTTGGCCTTGAGGATTTTCATGGCTGAATCTCTGTTTCTGCGCTGCGATCTTTCACTCTGGCACTGAACAACAATTCCTGTAGGCAGATGGGTTAATCTGATGGCGGAACTGGTCTTGTTTACATGCTGCCCCCCCGGTCCGCTGGCCTTAAAGACATCCACCCTGAGATCCTCTTCATTGACCTCAATATTGATATCGTCAGAAACCTGGGGATAAACATCCACTGAAGCAAAGGAAGTGTGGCGGCGGCCTGAAGCATCAAACGGGGAAATCCTGATCAAACGGTGTATTCCCCTTTCACCTTTCAGCTGACCATAAACATAGTCTCCAGTGACCAGCAGGGTGACACTTTTGACCCCGGCTTCATCTCCCTGGATATAATTCAGATATTCGGTTTTGTATCCATGATTTTCAGCCCATCTGAGATACATGCGCAAAAGCATTTCAGCCCAGTCCGAAGCTTCAGTGCCTCCTGCACCAGGATGAATTTCCAGTATGGCCGGGTTCTTGTCATTCTTGCCGCTCATAAAGGCTTCCAGCTCAAGATGTTCCAGCCTTTTCTCAAAGGAGCCCAGGTTGTCTTCCAGGGCTTCCAGCACCTCAGCAGACGGATCATCTTCGGCAAAATCCAGCCATTCCAGCACATCCTGCTGCATTTTGCGCAGCCCGCTCAGCTTTTCCACCTCTTCCTCCAGGGTGCTTTT
>CAZHCY010000301.1:0-3227 GCA_964531185.1 uncultured Desulfovibrionales bacterium
TTATTGAGGCCTACACTGCCACCAGAAACGGCATTACCAATGAACAGCTACTGCACGCCCAGTGGAAAAAAAGAAAAAAATAAAAGAAAAAGAAGGAAATAAAAAAGAAAAATATAAAAAAAAAGATGAAAGAAGTAAATAAAATGAAGTAACAAAGAAAAAAAGAGAAAAAAATGAAAAAAAATAAAAAAAAGAAAAAAAAAGAAGTAAAACAAAGTATAGAAAAAGAGCCTGGGACATCATGCGCAGCGAATTTGCGGTTGTTGACCACGAAGCCACCCTGGCCCAGGTTATTCAGGCCATGAAGGGCAGCCTGGAATCCGCTCCTGATAATAATTGCGTCCTGGTCACCAGCAGACAGGAGGGGTTTGTGGGTGTAATATCCATGTGGAACATCATCAAAGCCATGGGCCCAGGACTTTTGAAAAAAGCTGCCCAGGGTTCCCATGAGGAAAACTATGAAAACAGTTTTAAGCTGGCCTGTCAGCTGGGTGCCCAGGCAGGCATCAAAAAAATTATCCAGAAAGATGTACCCAGAATCAGCCCCAACGAAACCCTGGCCAGAATCATGGAGGTTTTCCTGGATTACAGGCAGGGAAGACTTGTGGTGGAAGAAGGGGGCAAGGTCATGGGCCTGGTCATGGTGGCGGATCTCTACCGGGAAATCGCTTCCTGCATCTGAATTATCTCTCAGCTGCCGCAGAAATGAGCGTCCAGTCCCTGGTCAGAGGCCTTTAACTTCCCTGGTTTAAACCCTCAAGGTATCATATATTTGAAGTAATAGCCTTTGGTGGGATAAGCCCACAGGACTTTTTGCAGCTCAGACACAGGAAGCTTCATGCGCACGGCCATGGCGAACAGATTGGCCAGCTCATCAGCGCCGGCTCCCAGGATATGTGCCCCCACAAGCACATCCTGCTCCTGATCAATCAGTATTTTGCAGGCAGCATGCTTCTGCCCGGCAATGGTCCATGAAAACCAGTCAGCCATGTTTTCCTGGATGACCTTGAAATTAATGCCTTTTTCCCTGGCCTCGCTCTCCAGCAGGCCCACTGCGCACATGGGCGGTGCAGTATATACTGCCCTGGGCACTCCGGTATAATCCGCACTGGCGCTTCCGGGCTCCAGGATATTGGCTGCTGCTGTTCTGCCTTCCATGTCTCCTGTGGGGGTCAGGGCATAGGGAGTTGCTGCTGCATCGCCAGCTGCAAAAACATCTGGATTGCTTACCGAACGCATGTGCCTGTCCACTTCTATGCCTTTTCTGGAAACAGACACTCCTGGAATTTCCAGGTGCAGATCATCCACATCAGGCACCCTGCCGGCACCATGGACCACCATGTCCGCTTCAACCCGGACCTCTTTATTCCCAGACTCAGCCCTGACCGTCAGGGTCTCTCCCCTGTACTCAATGGCGGTGATGGGAGTATTCAGGTAAATTTCCACCCCAGCCCCTTTCATGGCTTCAGCCAGCCCGGAGCTCAGCTGAGGATCAAAGGCCTTGAGAACCTGCCCGCTTCGGTGGACAATACTGACCTTTGCCCCGGCCCTGGCGGCCACAGAGGCAAATTCAAAGGAAATAAAACCACCGCCGATGAAACATATCCTTGGAGGGAGCTTTTTCAGGGCCAGAAAATCATCACTGCTGGATAAAAATTCACTGCCCGGGATATCCAGTTCAATGGGCCTCATCCCGTTGGCCAGAACAAAGTGCCGGCCCTGAATGGTCTCATGGCCGACCTTTACAGCATCTCTGTCCACAAAAGCTGCCCGGCCCATGAATGTGGCCACGCCCATGCCTTCATAAGCCTGGCGGATCTTTTCCTTTTTACCCTGCACAAAGCTGTCCCGGAAGGCTGCCAGCTGCTCCCAGTTGATCCTGACCAGACCCTCAAGCCCCTGACCCAGCATATCCCGGACCAAAGCTGTGCTTTCAGCTGCCGCGGTCAGCACTTTTTTGGGATTACAACCCCTTAAAGGGCAGGTTCCTCCAAACCCGTAATCCTCAACCATGGCCACCTTGAGGCCTGCCCTGGCGCAGGTTGAGGCACAGGCGCCTCCTGCCGGTCCGGCTCCGATCACCACCACATCAAAATGTTTCATTGCTTGCTCCTGAGAAATTGCCAGCGTCCTGAAAACCAACAGCCTGGATTATGTGTCCTTTGACAGGAACATTACGTGTTTTTGACAATTGTCAAAAACGCACATTGCTCCACCCTTTGACCGTTAAAAGCCAGAAAAATCTTAAGACACCCGCCTTGTTAAACATTAACCTGAAAAATCAGGGCGGCAACACTTAAGACAAAAATTCATGCATAATTCAGCCTTAGCCTTTTTTTAAGGAAAGCAGGGGACAGGCACCTCAGCGCTTTTTTTTGGCTGTTGCAAAAAACAGGCTTAGAAAAAGCAGGCCCTGGAAGAGCCAGTCCCTGTGCCTCATGCAAACGGCTGAACTGTTACCTTTTTTAGGTTGGGTTGCAGGCATGGCCCGCTTTAGTTAACAGCTGCCCAGAACTGCAAATAATACCTTGCCTGTCATTATTATGAGTGTTAAATTCATACTTACTTGAATTGTTCCGGTTTGCAAAGAAATGCCCCTGATCCAGAATATTTTTAAAGGCATCATGCCTTTACTTCAGTAAACCATGTCCAGCATCCTGATCAAGGAGGATAATCCCATGAAAAACTTGGCCCTGCTTCTCATTCTTCCCCTGATTTTGCTTAGCGGCTGCACAGGGAGCAAAAACACCATTGGCGGTGCAGCTCTGGGCGGTATAGCCGGCGGAATCGCCGGTGCCCAGATTGGAAGCGGCACAGGAAGAACAGCCGCCATAATAGGCGGCACCCTGGCCGGAGCTTCTCTGGGCGGGTACATAGGAAGTTATCTGGACCGGATGGACAGGCAGGACAGGCATAAACTGAACAATGCCCTGGAGACCGAACCCACAGGAACCACTACCAGCTGGAGCAATCCGGATACCGGGACCGACTATGAGGTCACTCCCACCAGAACCTACCAGCAGGCCCGCAGCGAACGCTACTGCCGTGAGTACACCACAGAAGTCATCATTGGCGGCAAAAGAGAAGAAGCGTATGGAACAGCCTGCCGCAGACCTGACGGAGTCTGGGAAATTATTGAGTGATTCAGCCTGGCACTTGCCCGGCCCGGACAAGGCTGATCAAAACAAGAGATACAGACTGGGCCGGGATGTTCTGGGCTCCGGACC
>CAZHCY010000302.1:0-3220 GCA_964531185.1 uncultured Desulfovibrionales bacterium
ATGCTTGAACAGCTGGGCTTTGAATTTGAGCTCAAGGATGTGGACCTGGCCTCTGAGACCCGCCACTGGCAGGGCATCAGGCCGGGTACAGAAGTGGCTGCAGGATCCAATCTGTTTCCCAGGGTAGCCCTTGAACCTGAAAAGTCAGGGCAGAATAAGACCGGGGCCAGGGATTCAGCCAAACCCAGGCTGCCTGAGGTATCCTTTGAAGATTTTCAGAAACTGAATCTGGTTACAGGCAGGATATTGACCGCATCACCGGTTAAGGGAGCTGACAGGCTTTACCGCCTGGAAGTGGACATTGGTGAAGAGGCTCCCAGGCAGATAGTGGCCGGGCTGGCTGAGTTTTTCAGTGCTCAGGAACTTGAGAATAAAGAGGTGGTGGTTCTGGCCAATCTGGCTTCCAAAAAAATAAGAGGGGTCAAGTCTCAGGGCATGGTTCTGGCAGTAAAAAAAGGTGGGGAAATGTCCCTTTTAAGAGCTGATCCAGGGGCCGGCCCGGGGTGCCGGGTCAGTTAACTGGTTTTTCAGCCGGGCAGGGTCAGGAAAAAAAGAAGTTGTCCAGATAAAGCGGGGCCAGGGCAGCGGTTTCCCAGCGAAGGACTCTGGGGCCCAGAGACAGGGTGACAAAGCCGGATTCTTGAAAAGCTGCCACTTCATCATCATGCAGACCGCCTTCAGGACCAGCCACTATGATTTTCTCCAGGGGCCGGTGCTTTTGATAAAAGTCCATGAGTCTCTGTTCTGTTTCCTCCTCCCAGAGGACCATCTTGTGTTTCAGCCCTGAAGCCATCTCAATCAGTTCCCGCACACCCTGATGAGCAAAGATCAGCTCAGGCAGCCAGGGGTTTTCACTCTGCTTCAGAGCGGATATCATTTTTCCCTGCCAGTTGTCCTGCCTGGCCCGGGAAGTCTTGCCCTGACTGCGTTTGCCCTGCCAGAGGATAATCCTCCAGACTCCCAGCTCCACAGCTTTTTCCAGCAACCAGGAACGTCTGAGACTTTTATTCCAGGCAACAGCCAGATGGATTTTGCTGGATGGTTCCGGAGCCTGGGAAATTTCCCGGGGGGCAAGGAGTACTTCCCTGCTGCTGAGTTCTGTGACAGTAAAAAAGCCTGATCTGCCCATTCCGTTGTAGAGTCTGACTGTTTGACCGGTTTTGATGCGCAGCACCCTGGACAGATGTCTGGCTTCCCGGCCGGTGAGACTGTAGGGCGGCTGCCATTTCTCCGGCGGCAGATAAAAATTGTGGATTTTGACGTACATCTACAGTTTTTTTCTGGCTGTTCCCTGGTAAAAGGGAAGACTGGTTTGCCGGGCCTGGAAAAGGGCCCGCTGGCCCTGGATGGAAAAGCTGTCCAGGCGGCTGAAGTCATCCAGGACATAGGCCAGGGCCACACAGCAATCCAGAGAAGGTGCAAAAGAAGCGCTGGTCACCCGTCCCACCCGGGTCTGACCGTCCAGAACCGGATCGCCCGCCCTGGGGCTGCGGCGGCCTTCCACCCGCAGACCAAGGAGTCTTTCCCTGATCCGGGATGCGTTGTCCCGGCCGAGATAGGCGGACTGAGATCTGAGAATTCCCTGATAACCGGCTTCAGCCGGAGTGTGATCAGAATCCAGATCCTGCCCGTAAAGGGGAAGCCCGGCTTCCAGCCTCAGGGTGTCTCTGGCTCCAAGCCCGGCAGGCCTGGCCCTGGGATGCTGCAGGATCCTTTCCCACATGACCGGAGCATTTTTCCAGTCCAGGTAGAGTTCATACCCCAGTTCTCCAGTATAGCCGGTTCTGGAGACCAGCAGGTTCATGCCTGAAACAGAGGTTTCTCTGAAATGAAAGAATTTCAGGTCCTTCCAGTTCATTTGGGTGACCTGCTCCAGGATTTCCAGGGCAGCAGGGCCCTGCAGGTCAAGCTTGGCAATGTCCATGGTCTGATCAGCAATGCTCTGCCCGGGAGAAAGATGTTTTTTGAGATGGGCCAGATCTACCTCCCTGCGGGAAGCATTGACCACAAGCATGAAGGTTTCTTCATTCAGGGGGTAGATGATCAGATCATCCATAATGGTGCCGGAGGGATAGAGGATAAAGCCGTAGGAACACCTGCCCGGAGTTGAATTTTCCAGGTCATGAGTCACCAGCCTGCCCAGCTGGCGGGCTGCATGCGGGCCGCTGACCAAAACCTCCCCCATGTGGCTGATATCAAAGACAGAAGCCTGGTTTCTGGTGTGTCTGTGTTCCGCAATAATCTTGGTGTACTGAACAGGCATGTCCCATCCGGCAAAAGAGGTCATTCGGGCGCCTGCCTCCATATGCCTGTCATAAAGGGAAGTTTTTAAAAGGTTCATGGTGTATTTTCTTTCCTGGCTTGCCCGCTTTTGCATTTTCTGATGGATCGAAGCTCGTCCAGCTGTGATACCATCCGGCCGTAGTTTTTTCTGACTTTCAGGCCATATTCTGTGAGGGTGTCTGGTTTGTCTGTGTGAATATATCTTTTGAGCAGATATGAATCATTGACCATTTTATCAAGCATGGAAATGGTTTTGCAGACCATTTCATCATAATAATCAGCCAGTTCAAATTTGAGTTCCCCCAGGATCTGGTTGATGTTCAGAAGAGCGGTCAGGTAGTTGATCTCCCGCTTAATGTATTTGGAATCCAGAAGCTCTTCCAGGATTCTGATTTTTCTGGCCTGTTTGATGTAGCTGTATTTGTTCCAGACTTCCCTGTGCAGCTTGTGCAGATCGTTGAAGGATTCCCGGTAATCGGGATTGAGCAGGTAATGGTCCAGGACCTTGATAACGCTGGCAAAGAATTCGTCTGAGTAACCAATGATCCTGCGCTGATGCTTGCTTAACCAGGCATAGAGAAATTTGAGACGCTTCTCATGGGATTCAGTATTTTCAATGAGTTCCCTTTTGTATTTTACTCTTCCGGAATATTCCCCCCGGACTATATCGTTGAGGATCAGGGTCATGTAAGAGGTGTCCTTGATTATATTCAGATGGGAACAGATTTCTCCGGTCAGGGGGTGGATTATTTCCTGTCTCAGGACTGAGAGGGCTCTTTCTTCCCTGATGTTGTTGGGATCATACTTGTGCTGCTTGTATTTTATCCTGAGAATTACCGCCCTTTTCCGGTAATCAAGAAAAAAACCGTTTTCCTTGAGGTATTGAATGGTTTCTTTTTTTCTTGTCTCAACCCGGACCAGGGCCAGTTTTTCCAGG
>CAZHCY010000303.1:0-3206 GCA_964531185.1 uncultured Desulfovibrionales bacterium
AGATATTGACTGTAGGGTAAAACAGCCTGACTGGCGGTTTTGAAAAAATTTCTGTACCAGATGCCCAGCATGCCCAGGATAACCGGCATGTTTCTGTCCAGGGGGGCTGTTCTGAAATGTTCATCCATACGCCAGGCTCCTTCAAGAAGCTCTTCAAATCCGTCCATACCTATGGCCAGGGCTATGGGCAGGCCTATGGCCGACCACAGGGAAAATCTGCCTCCCACCCAGTCCCAGAACTCAAACATATTTTCCGGATCTATCCCAAACTGCCTGACTTTGTCCGTATTGGTGGAGACTGCTGCAAAATGGGCAGAAACATGTTTCTCATCCCCGGCCTGCTGCAAAAACCACTGCCTGGCCCGCTGGGCATTGAACATGGTTTCCTGGGTGGTAAAGGATTTGGAGGCAATGATAAACAGGGTGGTTTCCGGATTAAGCCGGGCCAGGGTGTTTTCCAGATGCGCCGGGTCTACATTGGAAACAAAGTGTACTTTTAAGTTCCCGGAGGCATAGCCTGCCAGGGCCCGGACAGCCATTCTGGGTCCTAAGTCTGAACCGCCGATGCCGATGTTAACCACATCAGTCACTGGTTGGCCGGTCCAGCCTGTCCAGGTTCCCTGCCTGACTTTTTGAGTAAAGCCCCGCATTTTTTTTAGCACATTTCTGACATCCGGCATAACGTCTCTGCCGTTCACCATTATGGGTCTGTGAGAGCGGTTGCGCAGGGCGGTGTGCAGGACACTGCGGTTCTCAGTTGTATTTATTTTCCGGCCTGAAAACATGTGGGTTGTTTTTTGTTCAAGGTCAGCATCTCTGGCCAGGTCCAGGAGCAGGTTCATGGTCTGCCGGGTAATGCGGTTTTTGGAATAATCAAGAAATATTTCGCAGCACTCAAGGCTGAATGCGCTGAATCTTTCAGGATCTTCAGCAAACAGGTCCCTCATGTGTATGTTTCTGATGGAGGCAAAATGCCTTTCAAGGGACAGCCAAGATTTTTTCCGGGTTAATTCAGACATGGAAAGCCTCCTGATTTTTTTTGCTGATGGTCTGGATAATTGTTTTGAAAATGGTTCACCCGCTGACCCGGCCCTGACCAGCCACGCCGGCTATGGCCTGTTGAATTTTTTGCTCATCTCCCAGATAATATTTGTCCACAAAGCCAAGACTGGAGTCAAGTTCATAGACCAGGGGAATGCCAGTGGGTATGTTCAGCTGCAGAATTTCCTGCTCCCCCAAGTTTTCCAGGTACTTGACCAGGGCCCTGAGACTGTTGCCGTGGGCAGAGATAAGGATTTTTCTGCCGGCCAGCAGATCAGGAACCAGTTGATCATGCCACAGGGGCAGAAACCTGGCTACAGTGTCTTCAAGGCATTCTCCGGCAGGCAGAATGCGCTGATCCAGCCCTCTGTACCTGGGATCAAAGGCAGGATGCCCGGGATCGTTTTTCTCCAGGGCCGGAGGCCTGGTTCTGTAGCTTCGCCGCCACTCAAGAACCTGGTCTTCTCCGTATTCAGCAGCTGTTTCTGCCTTGTTCAGACCCTGGAGGGCGCCGTAATGTCTTTCATTAAGCCGCCAGGAACGGTGAACCGGAATCCACATGAGATCCATGGCTTCAAGGCACAGCCAGAGGGTTTTAACTGCCCTTTTGAGTACTGAAGTCCAGGCCAGATCAAAGCTGTATCCCAGGCTGGACAGGACCTGGCCGGCTTGAACAGCCTGGTTCAAACCTTCAGGGGTTAAATCCACGTCAGTCCAGCCGGTGAATCGATTTTCCCTGTTCCAGGTGCTTTCTCCGTGTCTTAAAAGGACCAGTTTAATGTTTTTCATGGTTATTGAACTCCGCAGGTTCAGGTAAAATGTGTGCTGAGCAGGTTCAGGACTTGAAGGTGCTGACAGTATCCACTAATACGAATGTTTGTCAGAGGGTGCAGACTTTGGCCTCTGGTTAGGGCATGATTGGTATGGTCAAAAAAACAGGAAACATGAAGAAAAGCTGTTCAGGAAATTCTTTTTGAATTAGGCAAAGATTTTTAGTTTTATTGGACTGGTCTGTCAACACAAGCTTTAAAACTTAAGGCTCAGGCAACAGTTTAGCCATTTTCATGTGGCACGGCTTCCTGTCCGGAGGCGGCGCCCGGAGGGGGACCGGCTCTCCCAGAGCTTGTTTTTCCAAGTCTGTTTTTTTGAATCAGCAAATGCCTGCCGGCCGGGCTCATTGCTGAATCATGCCTGCTTGGGGTTTTTCCTGGAACATCAGCCTGATGATTGGCTTGAAAGTGCATACGTAACCAAAATTTTATGTCAATGTGACTGGAATGTAACAAGATAAGTGTATTAGTAAAAACTTATCAGTTTTGTAGCAAAAGCCTGTACCGGAGTGCCAAACACAAGTTCTGGGGTAGAATATTATGAAAAAGAACAAGATCCTGGTTATAGAAGATGAAGAAGACATTCAGAATCTTTTATTGCTTAATCTGGAGGCTGCAGGCTACAAGGTGCTGGTTACTGACAACGGATATGACGGGCTGCGTATAGCTCAGGAGGAGATGCCCCAGGTTATTCTGCTGGACCTTATGCTTCCGCATATGGACGGTCTGGAAGTCTGCCGCAGACTAAAGAGTGATGACAGGCTCAGGGAGATCAGGGTGATCATGGTCACGGCCAAGGGCGAGGAAGTGGACAGAATTGTGGGGTTTGAGCTGGGTGCTGATGATTACGTGGTCAAGCCTTTCAGTGTGAGAGAGCTTCTGCTTCGGGTCAAAGCCATAATCAGACGTGATATCAGTGATGATGCCAGCAAACAGACCTGGAAGCATGAAGGGCTGGAATTTGATTTTGCAGCCATGCAGCTCATCCTGGAGGGCAAAGCGGTCAGCCTTACTGCTACTGAACTAAAGCTGCTGGCTGAATTTATCCAGAATCAGGGCAAGGTCCTGTCCAGAGAATATCTTTTGAATAATGTATGGGGATATGAATTCGAGGGCTATAACCGTACAGTGGATACCCACATCAGAAGGCTGAGGGTAAAGCTGGGAAAGTATGCTGATCTTATTCAGACTTCCAGGGGCCTTGGCTATAAACTTGATCCTGATGCGGCCTGATAAGGGCTGATGTTTTTTTCTGGGCGGCAGGACTGTGAATAAACGCTACTCTCTTGAAATCAAGCTGATCATTTCTTTCTGGGTGGCTCTAATCCTGGCTCT
>CAZHCY010000304.1:0-3203 GCA_964531185.1 uncultured Desulfovibrionales bacterium
TTTTATGTCCAAAGTGAACCTAAATCTGAATCATTTACAAACGGGTAATGCTCCCGAAGTAACAGTTCAGCCGTTTGCATGAGGCACAGGGACCGGCTCTCCCAAAGCTTGTTTTTCCAGGTCTTTGTCTTTCGTCAGCCCGAAAAACAAGCCCTGAAAAGGCCTGCTTTCCTTAAAAAGGACTGAACTGCTGCATAAATAATTATTTTCCCCGGGTCAAACATTGAATTGCGTGCACTAAAAAACCCGGGATAAGGGCTGAACTGCTGCTCGTAATTTACAAACAGGCAATGCTCCTGTACAGGCCCAAACTTCAGGCTGATGAAAATGTTTGCTCCCTGATGCAGGCTGTGTTAAAAAAAAAGATTGTCACCCTGTTTAGTGCCGGATTTGCAGGGCTTTGTTCTGAACCGGGCCCGGCTGGTCGGTTGGTTACGGTTCAGCCCAGTGCTGCAGCGCAGGGACCGGCTCTTCCGGCCCTTGTTTTTCCAGGTCTTTTTCCTACATAAAATAAAAGCCCTGAAAAGCCCTGCTTTCCTTAAAAAGGGCTGAATTGCTGCGTCAATTTCAACTTGGGAGATGGTTTTTATATGCAAAATCTGAAAAATATGTACAAAGAAATCCTCAAGGACAGTTTCCCTTCTGAAATGTCCATCAGGCTGGGTGATCAGGAGCTCAGGCTGGCCAAGAAAACCTGGACCATTGACGGCCTGGAAAAAGGTCTTAGATACGGTGAAAATCCTGATCAGCCTGCTGCCCTGTATGAGCCGGTAAGCGGGGGTTTTGAGCTGGGCGGAGTTAAGCTGCGCAGCGGACAGCCCGGCCTGGTATCAGCCATAACCCGGGAGCATATGCTCCAGGCCGGCAAACATCCCGGAAAAACCAATTTTACTGATGTGGACAATGGATTGAATATCCTTCAGTATCTCACCAGAAAGCCGGCAGCAGTAATTCTTAAGCACAACAATCCATGCGGAGCTGCCTGGTCTGAAAAGTCCCTTTTAACAGCCGTATCCAATGCTTTTTTGTCTGACAGGATTGCCGCCTTTGGCGGAGCTCTGGTGGTGAACAGACCCCTTGATCTGGATACAGCCCGCTTTATGGCGCAGCATTATCTGGAAGTTGTAGCAGCTCCGGATTTTGAACCCGGTGTTCAGGATATCCTAAGCGCCAGAAAAAATCTGCGCATCATCAGGCTGCCCGGTCTGGCCAGGCTTGATGAGCTACAGGGCAGACCCTTTCTGGACATCAAATCTCTCACTGACGGCGGGCTTATTGTTCAGCTGTCCTTTGTGAGCAGAATTCTTGAGCCGGACGATTTTATCCCTGCTTCGGCTCGGGTCCAGGGCCAGGAAGTCATGGCCAGAAAGCCTGATGACCGGGAAATGGAGGATTTGATTTTTGCCTGGTCTGTTGAGGCTGGAGTAACTTCCAATTCAGTCATTTTTGTCCGCAACGGGGCCACCATCTCCATTGGAACAGGAGAGCAGGACCGGGTAGGCTGCGTTGATCTGGCCATTAACAAAGCCTATACCAAGTATGCAGACCTGTTGGCTTTTGAAAGACTTGGCCAGTCCATTTATCAGCTTCGTCAGAATGCCGCGACAGATGCCAAAGCTGCCCGGGATCTGGAGGAGATCAGTGCAGCTGCAGCTGAAGCCAGGGGCGGACTTCCCGGATCCGTGCTGGTGTCTGACGGTTTTTTTCCTTTCCGGGACGGGGTGGATCTGGCCATTGCCCAGGGGGTCTCTGCCATAGCCCAGCCCGGGGGTTCCATAAGGGATCATGAAGTGATTGAGGCGGTCAACCAGGCTGTACCCCAGGTGGCCATGGTCTTTACCGGCCAGAGATCATTTAAGCATTAACAGCCGCCCCTGCCCCGGCCTTTACAGTCAATTTCGCGTGAAGCTTCTGCACCCGGGCAGGTCCCTGCACAGGTTTTTTCAGCCAGGCTGCCGGGAAGGGCGTATTTAACTCATGCCGGGCATGATTCTGGTGACAGAGGATGAACTGTTTTCCAGGGCCTGTCTGCACATTTTACTTCCAAATTTAGATTTATTGCCGTGAGCAGCATTCAGCATATTCAGGAAAATATCAGGCCCGGACTGATTGTGGAATATCTCCAGAACAATCAGCCGGTGCTGGCCTGGATTACGGAAACCCAGGGCAGCAGGGTCAGGGCCTTGAACATCAACCAGCGGGAGATCAAGCTCCCGGCCGCCCGGATTCTTCCGTGGACCGGACCTGGATATGGCCGGGAAAAGTCCAGAGAGGAAATTTCTCACTTATTAAGCCGGCATAACCGGTCCAGGACCCGGGAGCAGGAGAATATAAGCACCATAGAAATCTGGGAGCTGGCCCAGGGGGATATTGACCAGGCCAGGCCGGACTGGTTTGCCGGGCTGATTTTTACTTCACCCGGGCCTGATCTGGTGGCAGCCATGGGCAGGGCCATGCTTCAGGACCGGGCGCATTTCAAGTTCAATCCACCTTTTTTTGAAGTTTATCCTGAAGATGTGGTCCAGGAAAGACTTGTCCAGGAAAAGGCAGCCCGGGAAAGGGAAAGGCTGACCAGTGCGGGGCGTGAATTTTTCAGAATGCTTTGGCATCTTGATGTCCAGGCCCCTGTCCGGGAGATCAGCGATGAATGGGCTGCTGAGAAACTGAAAGAGCTTTTGATTACCAGGGTGGTCAGCCCAGAAGACGAATCCATCCAGGACATCTGGGCCAATGTTACCAAGGGTCTGCCTCAGGATCCGCACCTGGGTTTCATTCTGGCCAGAAAATGGGGTATTTATCCTGAACACCACAATTTTCTGCTGGATCAGGCCGGATATGTATTTGATGATACGTGGCATGAGAAATATGAGTCTGAAGCACAGTTTATTGCCAGGGCCTATGCCAGCACTCAGAAGCCTGCTCAGGAAGAGGGTTATATCAGCATTGACTCCGGTACCACCAGGGATATTGACGATGCCTTCCTGATTCAGACCTTGGACAGCGGTTATCTTCTGAAAATCGCTCTGGCCTGTCCTGCCATGAACTGGAGCATTGATTCTGATTTGGACAGAGCAGTATCTGCCCGGGCTTCAAGCCTTTATCTTCCTGAGGGAACCAGCAACATGCTGCCCAGGTTCATGGCTGAGGACATGTTTACACTGGCCTGCGGAAAGTCCAGACCTGCTGTTATTATTCAGCTTTAC
>CAZHCY010000305.1:0-3198 GCA_964531185.1 uncultured Desulfovibrionales bacterium
GTTGCCCACAAAAGATACATCCCTTTTCTGAAACCCGGCCCCGGACAGGGCTTTACCCGGAAAAAAGCGTTCATGGTCAGTGGCCAGGGGCAGATATGTCACGTTTTCAAAGCCCTTTTGTCCAAGACTGTCCAGGTTGTCATGATCCCAGGTGAAAATACAGCAGTATGGACTGGCCAGATTTTTATAATAATAAAGAATCAGGTGGGGATTATCCACAAACCAGGAGGCCAGGGGAAGTTCCATGCTTTTCAAAAGATCCATGAGCACGCCTTCCCGGTCCACTCCCAGATGATTTATGGTAAACACGAAGTCCGGTTTGAATTCCAGGACCCTGGTTAAAAATTCCCGGATAAAATCATCACTGCCCATTTCCTGATTTTCCAGGTTCAAAAAGGCATGGGGAATCTGCTGACGCCTGCAGGCAGCCATTATTTCGCCCATGAGAAAATATCCACTGCTTATAAGCAGGATTCTGGGCACCTCCCCCTGAAATTTTGTGTACCTGGTCCTGGACCAGAAATCGTATTTGCTGCTGGCTTCCAGAGCAGACAGAATGGATTTGTAATAATCAGGATCAATACGCAGGTAAGAAGGGATTGCTATGGGCAGAAACGGCCGGTGGCCATGCTCGTTCTGCCAGGTGGTCAACCTGTCCAGGGCCTGCTCCGGAGTGGCCTGGTCCACCCAGAGAAGCTGATTCTCCAGGCAGACCTTATCCGCACCTGTCATTTGCAGGATGGCGTGTTCCCGATCCACCACAGCCACAGGAACAGCGCTTTTTTGAACCACATGCCTTACAAAGTCAGCACTGCCTGAACCCAACAGCACCGGCAGAGCATCCGGGTTGCTTTCAAGGAGGCTTGAGACTTTCTGATACAACTGCCTGGCAAATCTGCCCATTAGCCTGAAGGACCTGCCCTGAATTTCAACCTCCAGGTCCCAAAGCTTGTGGTTTTGATAAAAAGGCTTCAGGCCATATTTATTTCCGTTGTTCATCAGGAAAGGAAAAAACGCCCTGGAAATTTAAGATAAGCATTTATAATTTCAGACATTTTTGCTGAAATGATCACTGTCCAGGATAATGGTGACCGGGCCCTGGTTATTGAGTTCAACATCCATATCCGCTCCGAAAAAACCTGTTTTCACCTGATTCCATCTTTGTTTCAGATCTGCGTGAAATAGATCAAACAGGCGCTGGCCCGTGTCATAGGGGGCTGATGCGGAAAAACCCGGCCGCCTGCCCCGGCAGCAGTCAGCATAAAGGGTAAACTGCGGCACCAGAAGAATCCAGCCCTGAATATCCTTTAGACTCAGATTCATTTTGCCCCGGGCATCGGAAAAGATTCGCAGGCCCAACAGCTTGTCCAGCATAATGGTCCATTCCCTGCTGTTTTTGAGCTGCTCATCTCCTGCAGCAAAACCAGCCAGCACCAGCAGACCGGGACCGATTTCAGCCGGTTCTTCTGCCTGAGCACTGACTCTGGCCCATTTGACTCTTTGCAGTATCAGCCGCATAACACTCTGCAATATAAAGGTGAAAGATTTTCAGTTCAGATTTCAGTCTGTGCCGGATTGCTCATCCAGGGGCATGTAACAGTAATTGTTGTTTCCCTGGCTTTTGGCCCTGTACATGGCCCTGTCCGCCAGCTGAAGCACAGAAGCAGAATCGTGTCCGTCATCCGGATATATGCTGATGCCGATGCTTACTCCCAAGGTACAGTGATGATCTCCCAGCTCATAGGTCCTGGACAGTTCTTTGGAAATTTTTCTGGATACGCTGATGGCATCATGATAATCGTCAATTTCAGGCAGAACCACCACAAACTCATCTCCCCCGTACCTGGCCACAGTATCTGAAGCCCTGGTGCTTGTCTCGATTCTGCGGGCTACTTCCTTCAAAAGCATATCTCCCGCATTGTGCCCGTAGCTATCGTTTATGGTTTTAAATCCATCCAGATCAAGAAACAGAATGGCCAACTTTTTCCCGTATCTGTCAGCCAGGGCAATGCTTCGGCTCAGCCTTTCCTGAAGCAGATTCCGGTTGGCCAGCCCGGTGAGCTCGTCATGCATGGCCATGTGCTTGATCTGCTTTTCCATTTTTCTCTGTTCTGTGATGTCAATGCCCGTGCCCAGGACATATTCCGGCTGGCCCTGCTCATCATAGACAAGAGAGTTGGACCAGGAGATGAGACGCTTGTCCCCATCCCGGGCAACCCAGCAATTTTCAAACTCTTCAGGCATCCTGATCATCTGGTTCTGAAAAAAAACCATGATCTTCTCTTTTTCCTCTTCAGGCAGAAGAAGATCCACCAGACAGCGATCCTCGATTTCCCTGGAATCATACCCTGTGAGTTCCTCGCAGGCTCTGTTGAAGAGCTTTATTCTGCCCTCTCTGTCCAGCAGAATAATCAACACCCGGACCGTATCCAGAAGCAGGGATATAAATCTTTTCTCGCGTCTGAGGCGATTTTCAATGTTTTTTCTTTTGTTCAGCTCATCCAGAACCTGATCCTTGATTTTGCGGTATTCAACAATCCTGGTATTCAGTTCTGTAACATCCTGGACAGTGAACAGGGCATTATACCCATAATCCGCATCGGTCTTGAGAGCGGTGACCGTAGTATTCTGCAGCCTGGTCTGACCGGAGGAAGTCTTAAGATGGAGAAAATATCCATGCAGATGTGAGGAAAAAATGGCTGGTGGGCCGCCTTGAAAAATTGTCTGCACTCTTTTGATGAACTTGGGCTTGCTGGTTTCAGGAAACATCTTCAGGAGATTTTTGCCGATAATGTTGTCCTCGGAAATTCCAGACCATTCCCGCATGACCTTGTTCCAGAAAAGCACCGTGAATTCCTGATTCAGCACAAAAATACCAATGGGCAGCTTGTGGAGCAGCCAGAAATCGCTCCTAAAACTTCTTGAAGCTTCAGGCTCAGGTTTATCCCAGTTCATTGATCACCTTTTCAATGGCCTGTACAAGGCTGTTCATGGAATCAATTCCAAAAAAGAGCAGGATATCTCCGGCAATGGAATGCTCAGAAATCACAAAATGGGTTCGAGCCAGAATGATGGCGAATTCCCCTTCCACATGCTGGAGATTGAAGAGCTCGCTGATGTCTGACTCAAACATTAAATCCGGTTTGGATTAGTCCAGGTGGAGCTACAGGAAAGTGCCAAATTGACCCAGGACCCCGT
>CAZHCY010000306.1:0-3196 GCA_964531185.1 uncultured Desulfovibrionales bacterium
ATAATGATGCGGACATTCAGGGTTCTGGAAATTGTCAGTAAATACAAGACGTTGATAGAGAATTTTTGACTGTCAGGTTATGATGAATCAGGGCCTGAAAGAGAACCGGCCGCAAGCTGGGCGGAGATAACATGGAAAAAATATTGATTGTGGGCTGCAAGCGGGCCATGAACGAAGTCTGTATCGGATGTTCCAGGTGTCTGGTGGCCTTTAACAGACGGGAGGGCCTGTTCAGGGATTATCCCCGGGATGCCCAGATTCTGGGTCTTCTGAGCTGCGGAGACTGTCCGGGGTCCACCATCATTACCAGGCTGATTCAGGTCAAGCTGTGGAACGCGCCCATGAATGAAATGCCCACCAAAGTGCATATCGGACCGTGCATCTCTGATCATTGCCCTTATGCAGATGATATTGTGACCAAGATCAAGGTCAAGTCCGGAGTTGAAGTTATTGAAGGAACACATCCCTATATGCCGGACAAGGTATTTTCTCCCCTTCCGTCATGACTTCCTGATTTTATCCAAGCCCCGAAACAGGAAGTCCGGGGTCGTCCTGCCTCCATCCCGCAGGACGGCCCCTTTTTTTTGCCCTTTTGCCGGTCCCTGGATTCCGGAATCAGGCTCCTGTTTGACTGACTTTTATATATGGATAATAATAAAGTCTTCAACTTTCAGCACAGGAGATAAACATGTCCATAGCCGGCAGGGAACAGGACGCACCTGAACACAGCATTTACACCCTGGGACTGGAAGAAGACTCGGGCGAATCCTATTACCGCAAACTGGCGGACAAGGAATTGCTGCAAAGGCCCAGCCTGAGTTTCAGGACCCAGATTGTCACCGCCTTTTTGTTCATTTTCTTTCTGGCCCTGGCCATAACCGCCGGAGCCATGATTTCAGTGGACCGGATCCAGGTCAAAATTGACATAATGCAGACCTGGGAGAATCTGCTGTTTGATATTGAACAGGCCAGGCGGTGGGAAAAGAATTTTTTCCTGTATGGAACCAATGTGGATGATGCTGTGCAGAGCGCCCAGGAGGCCAGAGAGATCCTCAGCGAAAACAGGGAAGGCCTGTCCAGAATCGCCAGCCCGGAACGGGTTGAGCTGATTGAAGAGCATATGGACAGTTACCTTGCCCTGCTCAATGAGCTGCAGGGCCGGGAAAACCTGAAAGATCCCGGGGTCAACCTGAGCGATATCGAGAGCAGGCTCAGGGAGCACGGATCCCAGATGGTGGAAGTGGCTGTCAATCTGGTGGAAACAGAACAGGAATCCATCAATGCCTTGATGAAGCTTTTGCAGAAGGTTCCGGTCTATTTCATGGTGGGCCTGCTTTTTCTCATCTGTTACGTGGCCCATTTTCTTTCCAGAAGGTTCATGGGGCCTTTGAACCGGCTCATCACCCATACCAGGAGAATAGCCCAGGGGGACTTTACCCCCATCATGCCGGTATACAAATACAGGGATGAATTCACCATAGTGGAGCTGGCCATCAACAGGATGCTCAAGGAACTGGAAAAACACCATGAATCCATGGTGGAGTCCCACAAGCAAAGAGCCATAGGCACCCTGACCGCAGGGGTGGCTCATGAGCTGAACAATCCCCTGAACAATATCATGCTTACAGCCCACAGCATGCTGGAGGATTTCAAGGACATCTCTGATGAAGAAAAAACAGAGATGCTCAACGATATAATCAATGAAACCGACAGATCCAGAAATATAGTGCGCAACCTCCTGGATTTCACCAGAAAGAGCGAATTCATCAATGAAGCTGTGGATCTGGGCGAACTGGTCAGATCCACCACCAGCCTGGTTCTGAATCAGGCCAAGGTGTCAGGCATAGATCTCAAGGTGGAAGTTGACCCTGATCTGCCCAGGATCAGAGGGGACAAACAGCAGCTGAAGCAGGTCTTTTTGAATCTGATCATCAATGCCCTGGACGCGGTGGAGTCGGTGGACAGGGAAAGGCTGGTGCAGGTCAGCGTGAAAAAGCACGCCAACACCAGAGGGTTTCTCAATGTTTCTGTCCAGGACAACGGCGAAGGCATTCCTGAACCGGTCAAATCCAGGATCTTTGATCCTTTTTTCACCACAAAACCCGTGGGCAAGGGCAATGGCCTGGGGCTCTCGGTTTCTCAGGGCATCATCAAAAGCCATGGGGGCAGAATCGAGGTCCAGAGCGAAGAGGGCAAGTATACCAGGTTTAATGTTATTTTGCCTTATGACCGCTATTCCAGAGGGTTTTAAACCGGGGCAGAAGCCAGGATCCAGATCTGCAGCGGTTTTTTGGAAAAAAAACAGAGTAAAGGACCTGACCCCTGCTGGTTTGAGAATGAAAAAAAATGAGGGCCGAACAGGGCACAAAACTTAAAAACTGTGTAACAGTTCAGCCAGTTGCATGGGGCACAGCTTCCTGCCCGGAGGGGGTCTGGCTCTCCCAGCCCCTGTTTTTTCAGGTCTGTGTTTACATAAATAAAAAACAGGCGCTGAAATGTCCTGCTTTTCTTAAAAATGGCTGAACTGCTGCAAAACTGGCAGGGAATAAATATTGAAGTAACGGTTTAGCCCTTTTTAAGGGCGCAGGGGACAGGCACCCCGTCACCCGCTTGAGCTGAATTTTTGAAGTTGAATGCCTGTTGGATTGCCAAGTGGGTGACGGGAGAGCCAGTCCCGGTGCCTCATGCAAACGGCTAAACCGTTACATATTGAAAAGAACTGATTCTGGAACCCCCTGGTGATATTTATATGGTCCGGCTGGCAATAATTGACGATGAACCGGCTGTGCTGCGCAATCTAAAGCGCAGAGCGGAAAAAAGCGGCTATGAAGTGGAGGCCTTTTCCGACCCGGTGGCAGCCATGGCTGCCATGGAGAAAAAGGCCTTCAACATAGTCTTAAGCGATCTGCGCATGCCCGGATTAACCGGGTTTGAAGTCCTGGAGCGGGTCAAGGCCCTGTCCCGGGAGACCCAGGTCATCATCATGACCGGATACGGATCAGTATCCACGGCTGTGGATCTGGTCAAACAGGGGGCCTTTTACTATCTGGAGAAACCATTTTCTCCGGACCAGGCCATGCTCATCCTGCCCAGGGCAGCCACACACCTGGGCCTGGCGGATGAAAACCGCCGGCTTAAAAAGGATCAGGAATCCGGCCGGGGCCAGACCAGAACAATCGGCTACAGCCGTTCCATC
>CAZHCY010000307.1:0-3195 GCA_964531185.1 uncultured Desulfovibrionales bacterium
TCCAGCGCCTGCAGGCAGGGAGCCAGGTTCTTCAACCTGGTTTCTGTGGAGGATGTCATGATCCGGGAAGACAGAGTGACCGGCCTGGTGATTAACTGGTCAGCTGTGGACAAAGCAGGTCTTCATGTGGACCCTTTGACGGTCAGGACCAAATACATGATTGAGTCCACAGGCCATCCAGTGGAAGTGATGCAGGTGATTGAAAGAAAGGTTGACGCCCGTCTCAACACTCCGTCCGGAGGTTTAGAAGGGGAAAAGTCCATGTGGGCGGAAAAGGCGGAACAAAGCACGGTGGAAAACACCAGGGAGGCCTTCCCCGGGGTCTATGTGTGCGGAATGTCCGCCAATGCCACCTTTGGTTCATTTCGCATGGGTCCGATTTTCGGAGGCATGCTCATGTCAGGGAAAAAAGCAGCTGAATCAATCATTGAAAAGCTTGGCTGAACCTGGATGACCAGGATTGTCAGGCTGTTTTTACAAGCCCGGGCCAGGAGCCCGGGCTTGTAAAGTTACCAGGTTCGACTTCCTTCCAACACAATTTACATACCAGAAACTATCCTGGCCTTTTTTTCTTAAGCCCTTGAATAAATTTATGATGGAACTCAGGAATATCCGGGGCGGCCGGGTTTTGTGCCTTGTAACAGTTTAGCCATTTGCATAAGGCACGGCTTCCTGCCCGGAGGCGGCGCCCGGAGGGGGACTGGCTCTTTCAGAGCCTGTTTTTCCAAATCTTTGCTTACATCTACCAGAAAACAAGCCCTGAGGTGCCTGTGCCCTGCGCCCTTAAAAAGGGCTAAACTGTTACTGCGCCTTGTATTTACAGTTCCTTCAATGACAAGCTTTTCTTGACTAAAACATATTCTGACTTAATTAACAGAAGCATGTGCAAAAGTGGTCAGTCTATGAGAATATTCAAGGGGGATCATGTTATATGGAATATAAGGATTATTATAAAATCCTGGGAGTAGGCAAGAATGCTTCCAAAGAACAAATGGCCAAGGCTTACAAGAAACTGGCCAAAAAGTATCATCCTGATCTGAATCCCAACGATCCCAAGGCTGAGGATAAGTTCAAGGAAGTAAACGAAGCATATGAGGTGTTAAAAGACCCGGAAAAGCGTAAACTTTATGATTCCCTCGGGCCTGACTGGCAGCATGGTCAGAATTTTCAGCCGCCGCCAGGATATGAAAATGTTCATTTTGATTTCCAGGGCAGAGGCGGCAGAACCGGCTTTGACTTCAGTGACTTTTTTGAAACCGTTTTCGGAGGGGGATTTGGAAGCACTGGACAGGGCTTCCAGAGAAGTTCCCGGGGTTTTCAAAGGGACCCTTTTTCAGGAGCCGGTTTCTCACGCAAGGGTCAGGATGCCGAGGCCACGCTGGAATTGACTCTGGAAGAGGCCTATGCCGGGGGATCCAAAAGTATTACCCTCCAGGAACAGGTCACAGGTCCGGACGGAAGGCCTTCTGTCCAGAATAAGACCCTGAATATAAACATCCCTCCGGGAATCAGGGACGGCAATAAAATCAGGCTCAGCGGTCAGGGCACAGCAGGTATGGGCGGAGCTCAAGCCGGGGACCTTTATCTGAGGGTGAAAATCCTTCCCCATGAACAGTTTAAGATAGACGGGAACAACGTGATTTACGACCTGCCCCTGGCCCCCTGGGAAGCGGCTCTGGGGGCCAAGATCAGGGTGCCCACCCTTGAGGGGGACGTAAACATGACCATTCCGGCCGGCATAAGCAGCGGCCAGAAAATGCGCCTTAAGGGCAGGGGCATGGGCAGAGGCATGAACAAAGGAGATCAAATGGTCAGGATCATGATAAAAATGCCCAGGACCATGTCAGCCAGGGAAAAAGAGCTCTGGAAAGACCTGGCCAAGACGTCAGGATTCAGACCCAGGAATTAAATTTTGGAGGGCCGTCAATGTCCAGTTATGATATCCAGAAAAAAACTGATTCTTCTCTGATTAAGTCCAAACTCATTCACTGGTCTCAGTTTGTGGAGAAAACAGGGGTATGCCCCTATCGGCTTTCAGAGCTTGTTGAAATGGGCTGGGTGGAAACCGTATCCACTTCCAGGGAGAATTACCATTTTCCGGAAAGAGAAATTTTCAGGGTCCAGAAGCTGATGCGCATCTGTCGGGATTTTGAATTGCCGACCATTGGCGGAATTATAATTGTGGACCTGCTGGAACGAATTGAATCCCTGGAACATGATATTGTTCAGCTTCGAAAGCTCATTTGAAGGATCCAGGGACGGGCAGAGGATCTATTTCATTGCCTTGCTTACGGATCAGCATACTGGATGTTTTTAAAGATTTGGACTGCAAAGATTTAAATTTTGTAACAGTTCAGCCGTTTGCATGAGGCACAGGGACTGGCTCTTTCAGAGCTTGTTTTTCCAAGTCTTTTTCTTGCATCAACCAGAAAACAGGCGCTGGGATGCCCTGCTTTCCTTAAAAGGGGCTGAACTGATACTATTAAATGTCTTTATCTGCCCATGTGCTTGGGGTTGAAATCTGAAAAGAAAATATTGAGGAGGAAAATATGGATTTAAATAAATTTACACAGAAATCACAGGAGGCCATATCTCTGGCCCAGGAAAATGCTGTTCGCATGGGCCATCAGCAGGTGGAAGTGGAGCATCTTTTCAAGGCTCTGCTGGAAGTGGAGAACAGCCTGACGGCAAAGGTTCTGGAACACGCCGGATACAATTCATCCCGGATTCTTCAGAGTCTGGATAATCAGCTGGCTAAAATGCCCAGGGTCAGCGGGCCGGGATCCCAGCCAGGTCAGATTTATGTAACTCAGCGTTTGAACTCTTTGCTGCTCAAGGCCCAGGATCTGGCCAAAAGCATGCAGGATGAGTACGTAAGCGTGGAACATATCCTGCTGACCCTGCTTGACGAATCTCCTTCCACTGGAACAGGCAAGGTGGTTCAGGAGCACAGGATAGACAAGAACCGCGTCCTTTCTTCCCTGACTGAGATCCGGGGGAACCAGAGGGTTACCTCAGCCAATCCTGAGGAAACTTACGATGCCCTGAAAAAATACGGCCGGGATCTGGTGGAGGAAGCAGAGAAAGGCCGGCTGGATCCGGTTATCGGCAGAGACGGAGAAATTAGAAGGTGCATCAGGATACTTTCCCGCAGGACCAAGAACAACCCGGTGCTCATTGGAGAGGCTGGGGTGG
>CAZHCY010000308.1:0-3181 GCA_964531185.1 uncultured Desulfovibrionales bacterium
TCTTTTTATAAGAAAGTCGAGACTGTTAACCCTCAATAAAAGCGTGAAACTTCAGCTGAAGAGCTTTATGATAGATTACGAACAAAGTCTTAATCCGGCCCAGCTGGAAGCTGTGACCACTTTACAGGGTCCTTTGCTGATCATTGCCGGGGCAGGCAGCGGAAAAACCAGAACCATTGTTTTCCGGCTGGCCTATCTTGTGGAACAGGGCGTGGTTCCTGAAAACATTCTTTTGCTTACCTTTACCCGCAAAGCAGCCAGTCAGATGCTGCACAGGGCAGGGGATCTGCTGGGCCGGCAGCTGGGAAGCATCAGCGGCGGAACTTTTCACGGGTTCAGCTTTATGCTCCTTAGAAAGTTCGCTTCCGCCCTTGGGTTTACCAACGGCTTTCAGATCATGGACTCGGGAGACAGTGAAGAACTGATCAAAGGTATCCGCACTGAGCTAAAAATGGGCAAGGGTGACAGATCTTTCCCGCGCAACAGGACAATTCTGTCCATGATCAGCAGGGCCAGAAACAAGGAAATCAGCCTGCAGCAGTGCGTTGAAAAAGATTCTTTCCATCTGCGGGAATATCTGGAGGATTTTGAACGCCTGGAAAAGGCCTATGCCCTGGAAAAGCAGAGACTGGGGCTTCTTGATTATGATGATCTGCTGTTTTTTCTGGAAAGGCTGCTGGAGGAAAATAGGGAAGTACTTGGCTTTGTCAGAAAAGTTTACCGCCATGTAATGGTGGACGAATACCAGGATACCAATCTGGTCCAGGCCAGGCTGGCCAGGCTGATTGCTGGAGAGGACGGCAATATCATGGTGGTGGGTGACGATGCCCAGTCCATATACGGTTTTCGCGGGGCTGATGTGGGCAATATCCTGGATTTTCCCAATCTTTTTCCAGGGGCCAAAATCATCAAGCTGGAGCAGAACTACCGCTCTACCCAGCCCATCCTGAATCTGACCAATGACATCCTGGCTCATATGGCCCGCAAGTATGAAAAAGAGCTGTATTCAACCAGAACCCAGGGAGCCATGCCCGAGCTGGTAAGGCCGGTGAGCGATAAAAGCCAGGCCAGGGCTCTGGTGAACAGGATCATGCAGCTTAACCAGGAATACCCCCTGCACGAGATATGCGTCCTTTTCCGGGCGGGTTATCATTCCTTTCCCCTGGAAGTGGAGCTGAACAAAGCCTCCATTTCCTATCAGAAATTTGGAGGGATAAAGTTTTCCGAGGCCGCGCACATCAAGGATGTATTGTCTCTGGCCCGCATGAGCAGACCTGCTCCTGATTTTCTGTCCTGGAAACGGGGACTGGGCCTTTTATCCGGAGTAGGTCCCAAGACTGCGGAGAAGCTGTATGCAGCTTATGAACAGGGGGAACATCAGGAACTGGAAAAGTTCGCCTCCAGAAACAGGAATTTTGCCGGGCTCAGGGAGATGCTGGTGTCCCTGGGGGCCATGGATGATAATCCCTCTGGAGTGATTCAGACCATTGTGGAGTTTTACCGGCCCATTCTGGAAAAAAAATATGCTGAAGATCTGCCCAAAAGGCTGAACGGACTTGATCAGCTGGAACAGATAGCAGCAGGGTATTCAGACCTGGATGTGTTTCTGGCTGATATGGTCCTGGAAAATCCAGATCCCCTGGGAACCTCCCACAGGGAAGATGCCCTGGTTCTGTCCACCATTCATTCAGCCAAAGGCCTGGAATGGCCTGCAGTAATGGTCATTGACCTGGTGGAGGACCGTTTCCCGTCCAGACAGGCCATGAGTGACCCCATGGAAATGGATGAAGAAAGGCGCCTGCTTTATGTGGCCTGTACCAGGGCCAGGGATTTTCTGGGTCTGTTCGTGCCTGCCAGTGTATACCATAAAAACAGCGGCTTTAATCAGCCTGTACTGGAAAGTCCGTTTATCAGCGAGCTTGATCAAACAAGGCTCAAAGAGTTTCGCGAAGACGGTCTGGGCAGGATGAAAGAACATTCAGCCCGGAAAGCACAGGGCAGACCAGAAACCTCCAGGGCGGTGCCTGGAGCTGTGTACTGCACCCATAAGATTTTCGGCCGGGGAAAAGTGGTCATGGAAATGCCGCCCAATAAATTCAAGGTGAATTTCCCGGGCTTCGGGCTCAAGGTAATCAATGCAGACTATCTGGAGCTGGAAAAATAGGAAGCATCCTTCCAGAAAGCAGTAAGCCCTCTAAGCCGGCGGGCAAAAGCTTTGAGCCCCCCTGTAACTTCTGCCTGTCTGTATCACGGGAGAAAACCGGAAAACAATGATCAAATCAGAAGACCATTTTTTGGAAATAGTTGATGCTGTATTTCCCAATGTCCATGAGCATATGCTGGTGGGCCGGGGGGATGACTGCGCTGTGCTCCAATGCCCGGAAAAAGTATGCCTGACCAGCGATCTTTTTGTTGAAAATGTGCATTTCAGGCTCAGTTATTTCAGCCCTGCTGATGTGGGCTACAAGGCCCTGGCAGTGAACCTGAGCGATCTGGCAGCCAATGGAGCCAGACCTTTGGGGTTTAATCTGAACCTGATCTGGCCTTCAGGTCTGGATTCAGTATTTTGCAGACAAATGCTGGAAGGCATGGCCGGGCTGGCCAAAGATTATGACCTGGCCTTGTCCGGAGGGGATCTGAGCTTCGGGCCCTGCCTTGCTCTTTGCGTGACCATCTGGGGGGAAAGCCCTGCCAGAAACCTTTTGCGCCGGGCCTCTTCTTCCGGGGATGTTCTTTTTGCGGCAGGGGAAGTTGGCATGGCCAGATGCGGGCTCATGGTCCTGGAGAAGGAGCCTGATCCAGGCAGATATCCGGACTGCGTTGCCCGGCATCTCAGGCCCAGGCCTCTGGTGAAGCAGGGTCTTGCCCTGGCTGGAACACAGAAGGTCAAGGGGCTTATGGATGTATCGGACGGGCTGGCCAGGGATTTACCCCGTTTTCTGGGACCTGGAGCAGGTATTGAGCTGGAAGGATCTCTGCCGGTTCATGAGGAAGTGGCTGATTATTGTACAAGGACTGGTCAGGATCCTGTTCATTTCTGTCTGCTGGGCGGGGAAGACTATGCCCTGCTGGGGGCCTGTGCTCCCCGGGACTGGGCTCTGCTGCAAAGGGCCTTTCCAGGCCTCTGGAAACTGGGTATTGCAGGCAGTACTCCGGGAATTATTTACCAGGGAACCAGGCT
>CAZHCY010000309.1:0-3177 GCA_964531185.1 uncultured Desulfovibrionales bacterium
TCTTTCATCGGATAGTGTCCTTGAAATATGTGCGAAACAGCATCCCGTACCGGACTCAATCCTTGAGTCGCCGTGAGTGGGTGCTGTCCAGTTGATGAAGAAATGGAGTTTTTGGCCCCCCATGTCTCCGCCTTTGTTCATTTCTCAAAAAAAAACAGCCTGTCAGGTTGATATGTTGCCTTGTAATCATTCAGGGGGGCGCAAAAACCGCCATGAGGACAGTCCCTGCAAGCCACTTAATGCAGCTGATTAAAACTTTGCCGGCCCAGGGAAATCAATACACCAGTTCAATTAGTACAAAGCCCGGGGGACAGTCCCCATGCCGCACGCAGGCAATCGCCATTTAGACCTCCTGAATGGCTGCGTTGCCTTCAAGACATTAGCGCAGACTGGAAGCATCGCAGAAATAAAGCATGCGCAAAGGGGTTTCTGGTCCTGGCCACGTTCCCGCCCTCGTTTCTGGCCAGATGGGAAAGCTGGCTGGTAAAAAAGATGATCACCCGGCTTTCATGGAGCTGTATGGCAAGGAAGTTCTCCTTGCCGGTAAAAATTTCAAAATCCACTCCAGCCTTTTTCAGATTTGCACATAGTTGGGGCTCGGCAGATCCATTCCAATGACAAGTGCTGCGTAAATGAGGCCCCTTTGAGTGACTGGATGGTGCACAGTTTTAATATTGATTTTCGTTATCATTAAGATGCGAAAAAAATGCTCCTTTGTCAGCACCTGAAATCTGACTGTTTGTTGCACTGCTCCCGACGCTGGGCGCACTTGCATTCCCTGCATTTTCCGGCGCAACTGCAGCCACGCCCCGGCTTGACCATCAGTACCAGTTGTCCCTCCGTGGCCATGATCCGACCGTTGGAGCCCTTGAAGATAATGCGGGAGGTCAGATCCGAGGAACGTTGCATCAGGGCATGCAGGGCCTCTGTTCCCAGAGGTTCCACCTGGCGCAGACCGTTGGTGTCGATGAAAAAACGGCGGCAGTCCGGTTCTTCCCTGAGGAGCACCTGACCCAGGGAAGCAGCTGAATCCCCATCAAACACCCCTTCCAGCCGGATGTGCAGATTGCCCATGCTCTTTCTGGTTTTCATCTGAAAAGACGGTTCCCTGATTGGTTTCATAACAGCTCCTTTTTCATGCGGTGACAGCATTGGTTGAAAATCGTAGGTTTTCCTTCTTACGCATGCTTGCAGAACCAGGCAGCCCGCCCGCCGGAACGGCTTTGCGCACATGGCACGGGAGCATTACCTGTTTGTAAATTTCGAGATAAATCAAGAAATTCAGGTCAGGCACTGGGACGGTCCCTGGGTTGGGTACTGTCCCCCCGGGGGGGATAAACCTGTTTTTTATGTTCAGAACAAACCTTAGAAAACCATTCAGGAGGCGCGGAAACCGGTCTGGGGACAGTCTCCGCAAGGCACTTAATGCAGCTAATAAAACTTTGCCGGCGCAGGGAAATCAGTGCACCAGTTCAGTTAGTACAAAGCCGGGGCAGTCCCCATATTAGGGACGCAAGCAATGGCCGTTTAGGCCCCCTGAATGGCAACAACCTGAGTCTGTATCATTTACAAACCAATAATACACACCACGGCATAAGGTTTGTATGCAGGATCACGCTTTCCAAGTGCTTCAGCCTCTTGCATCCCGGAACCCAGGCAACGGAAATGTGGCGTGACAACGGTGCAGTGCAATCCGTGGTCACGCCTCACTTTCTCTGGATCTTCCACTTTTTGCCTGAGAACCGTGGCGCGTTTCGCAAATGTTTGGTAGTTTTCATATTCTAAATCAAGACTGTTGTCAATGATTTTGAAATTTATTTTCAAAATCTTTTTAGATTACTTTTCAGGCACATGAACCAAAGGTTTCGCCCCAGTCCCGGGAGCATTACCTGCCTGTAAATTCGACATAAATCAGCAAATTCAGGTCAGGCACAGGGACTGTCCCTGGCTTGGGGACTGTCCCCTGGGTGGATAGATCCTTTTTTGTAACAGTTTAGCCGTTTGCATGAGGCACGGGGACAGTCTCCGCAAGGCACTTAATGCAGCTAATTAAAACGTTGCCGGTGCAGGGAAATCAGTACACCAGTTCAGTTAGTCCAAAGCCCAGGGACAATCCCCATACCCGACGCAGGCAATGGCCATTTAAACCCCCTGAATGGCTACGCTGCCAGGGCCATGCCCATGGATGCCTGATTATTACAAAGGTTTCATCTGCAAAAAATATTTTTTGCAGTCACGTGAGTCTGGATCAGTAAAAACAGAGACTTATGTAGATGTTTTTGGATGAATCCTGTAATTCCAGGCCTTTTGCAGGCAAACCAGGCAGCTGTTTAGCCCTTTTTAAGGAAAGCAGGGCACCACAGCGCCTGCTTTTTGGCTGATGCAGGAAACAGGCTTAAGGGAAAAAAGGTGCTGGAAGAGCCGGTCCCCTTCCGGGCGCCGCCTCCTGGCAGGAAGAAGTGCCCATGCACATGGCTGACCTGTTACCCAGCTCGGATTTAACGTCCTTGCTTGCGGGAATAAATTATGCTATAAATTTTAAAAAATTAGCTTTTTTTAAATTAAGCGGGGACAGACTCCAGCGCTTTTTTTTAGTTGATGTAAACACAGACTTGGAAAAACAAGCTCTGGAAGAGCCAGTCCCCTTCCAGGCTGTATGCTTCCGGGCAAAAAGCCGCGCCTCATCCAAATGGCTGAACTGTTGCATACAGAAAAATATCCACTTAAGCGAATGCCGGACTGACACTTGAAATTTTTAAACTGCCTGCCGGGTAAAGACCTTTTCAGCAAACTTTTAGCCTTGCCCCAATATTTATCTGTCACCTTCCGGAGTTGACCATGCCGCAAAAAACTGCTGACAACAACCCAGGACATCTCTCCATCAGGGAGTTTACCAGCATGTTCATGAATTCGCCTGTAGACGTATTCACATCTACGCCCAGCGGTCGGTTTATTCACGCCAACCCGGCAATGGCCAGGCTTTTTGGATACGACAGACCAGAAGACCTGATTAATTCAGTCACAGATATTGCCGCTCAAACTTATCTCCATCCAGCTGACAGAACCCAACTCAAAAGACTTCTTCAGGAAAAAGGCCGGGTAATCAATTATGAATGCCAGTTCCGCCGCTGTGACGGCAAGCTTTTCTGGGGTTCTGAAAACATCCATGTTGTCCGG
>CAZHCY010000310.1:0-3161 GCA_964531185.1 uncultured Desulfovibrionales bacterium
TTTATGTTCAAAGCAAACCTGAGTCTGTATCATTTACAAACCGGTAATACACCCATCTTGGCTGACCACTAATCCCTGCCTGATTTCCCAGCCAAAGGGCGAAAAGGAAATGATTCAGCCAAAAGTAATTTCTTAAGTCTTTCCCTTGCTGACACCTGATCGTAACAGTACAGCACTTTTTAAGGAAAGCAAGGCACCCCAGCGCCTGTTTTTTGGTTGATGTAAACACAGACTTAAAAAAAAACAAGCGCTGGGAGAGCCGGTCCCCCTCCGGGCTGTATGCCTGTGGCCAGGAAGCCGTGCCTCTTGCAAATGGCTGAACTATTACCGTTGCACGACTTTTTTCAGGAGCATTATAGTTTATGCAGTGAAATTTTATCTGATGGCATCCTGATTGTGCATAATTTATCTGTATCCTGCTGTTATTCATAATCTATCGTCAAACTGACAGGTATTCTTCAAATTCACTCCCTTGACTATAAAAACCGATGTCTCAGCTATATTGGTGGCCATATCCGCTATACGTTCAAACCTTCTTGCAATGTTTATACTCTGAACGCAAGGTTCAATGCTCTGGCTCTGCTCAGACATATAACTTATTCCCTCTTTAAGTATAGCCGAGTTAAGCTCATCCACTTCAAAATCCATGCGGCATACATACACTGCTTTGTCAATGTCAGGGGTGGAAAAAGCAATAATAGCTTCCTGAAGCATATCATAGCTTTTCTGGCCCATGAGCAGAATTTTATCAAAAAATTCCAGCGGCGGATTAAGACTCAGATAGATGGTGGCGTCAGCAATATTGGCTGACTCATCGCCGATTCTTTCCAGATCCTGGCACATTCTCATACATCCCAGTATAAAGCGAAGATCCTTGGCCACAGGCTGCTCAAGAGCCAGCAGCCTCATGCACAGATCATAGACAATCACCTCCAGTTCATTGATCTTCTTGTCATTGTCCACCACCTCCTGGGCCATATCTGCATCCATCCGGGAAAAGGCGTTCACTGACTTGCTTAAGGCCTGTTCCGTCTGGACCACCATCTGCATGACTTTCATGTTCAGTCTGTCAAGTTCTTCCAGAAAATGCGGCATAATTCATGTCTCCTGCTGATTAAAATATTTGATGCTCATAATGTTTTTAACTGAGTTAAATTTTAAACTTAACAGATTTGCCTGCAAAAAATCGGGAATTACAGGATTCATCAAAAAACATCTCCTTAAGTCGTAACAGTTTAGCCGTTTGTAAGAGGCACGGGGACTGTCCCTGGCTTCGGGACTGTCCCCTGGGTGGATAAACCTGTTTTTTATGTTCAAAGCAAACCTGAGTCTGTATCATTTACAAACCGGTAATACTCACACCCGCAATCATTGATCATTCCTCAGTCACCTCGCCCTCTGTCTATGTCCTGTGCACTGTGCTCTCCTCCCTGTTCCGCCTTCTTCAGGGCAAACCAGATGATGCACCCTTCATACTGGCCTGAAACAGGGCTCTCAACCCAAATGCTTCCATCCATGTTTTTAATGATGTTTCTGCATATGGCCAGGCCCAGGCCTGTGCCCTTGATCTGGTTCTTGGTCTTTTTCACCCGGTACAACCTTTCAAAAACTCTATTCTGATCATCTCTGGGAATGCCCGGTCCGTTATCCATGACTCCTATTTGTACCATATCCTCCTTCATCTGGCAGATAACCTTTATTTCTCCGGGGTCAGGCACAAATTTTATGCTGTTTTCAAAAAGATTTCTAAAAACATGGCCAAGAGCTTCGCTTTCTCCCATGACCCGGGTACAGGGATCTCCCAGCTCTACTGCGAAATTGATTTTTTTGCTTTGGGCGAAATATGAACATTCTTTCCAGGCCTTTTCAACAACAGGCAGAACAGCTGTATCAGCAACAGGCATTTTATCCGGCTGGGACTCAATCTTGGACAGCTGAAGTATATCATCCAGAAGCCTGATCATATTATTGGTATTCTTGACAATCACCTCAAGAAAATCTTTGCCCTTTTCCTGCAGTATTCCCGGGTTGTCCAGCAGGGTCTCTGTATAGCCCTTGATGGAGGTCAAGGGAGTACGCAGCTCATGGGAGGCATTGGCTACAAAATCCTTGCGCACGCTCTCCAGACGCCTGATGCTGGTAATATCGTGAAAAACAGCTATAGCTCCAATGTTTTTCCGGTCTTCAGGGGCCACAATATTTATATCGTAAAACCTGTCCCTGAGACTTATCTCCAGAGACCTGTTTCTGACCCGGGGATTGCTGACCACTTCCTGGCAGCAGTCATGAAGTTCGTTGCTGTGAAATACTTCCAGGGGCCTTCTGCCCAGCAGGCTGTTGTTAAAATGATTGAAAGTGTTTTTAAAGGCCTGATTGAAACTGACAATCCGGCAGTTTTTATCCAAAGCAGCCACACCGTCCCTGACCCCGTTAAGTATAGTCTCCAGTTCCATTTTCTGGGAAGAAACAACCTCAATATTATTTTGAATATTTTCCGCCATTTCATTGATTGCCTGAACCAGTGGATCAAACTCCCTCCCCGGAGAAGAGGATATTCTTCTTTGGTAATTGCCGCGCCCGATATCCTGGGCCATATTGATCATGGGCTGCAGTTTTCTTGTAAGCCTGCGCACCAGAAAAAAAACAAGGATGGTGGAAAAAAGCAAAGAGATGATAACAATCTGCCACAGACCACTGCCCAAACGCTCAGCAAAGGAATCCATGGCTGCATGGGGGGTGGCCATTCTGAGTATTGCCTCGCCCACAGGCTGAATATGCGTGCGCCTTGCATAGTATATCAGATGTCTGTCCACTGTAGTACTGTGCCTGATGCCCTGTCCTTTCTCGTGCTTCAGGGCCTGAATGACCTCTTCCCTGTTGCTGTGCTCTTCCAGCTCCTTAAACTGATCTGACGGAACTTCCGAATCAGCCAGAACCTCTCCTTCAAGGCTGATGATACTTATTCTGTCCCGAGAGTCCTCCACCATGGCTTTGACAGCTCTGTCCAGTTCAGGGATGCTCTTAAACTCAGCCCTGTTCAGACTCCAGACAAGAATGGGCATTCTGTCCTTAAATTTTTTAACGGTTGCTTGCTGGATTTCATGTTTCAGGTTATTGGTAAAATAGAAGAGCGTTCCGGCCTGGGCCAGGATTAGCGCTAC
>CAZHCY010000311.1:0-3127 GCA_964531185.1 uncultured Desulfovibrionales bacterium
GAAGACAAGATAAAAAAAATCAACAAGGAACTGGAAAAAGCCAATGCTGAAAAAGACAGCCTGTTCACCATTCTGGCCCATGACCTCAAGTCTCCGCTGTCCGGGATTCTCAGTTTGACTGATCTGCTGGTGGAGAAGGATGCCCTTGCTCCGGAAGAAGTAAGCCAGGCCCTGAACATAATGCGCGGCAGCATGAACAATGTCCTGATCCTGCTTGAAGACCTTCTGCAATGGGCCAGGACCATCAAGGGGGATGCTGAGTTCAGTCCGGAATGTCTGCCTCTTGGGCCGATCCTGGATGAATGTGCGGATATGGCGGCTGAAACTGCCAGGCAGAAAAACATCAGAATCAGCATGGATGTTAAAGGTGAACCTGAGGTGCTGGTGGATGGCTCAATGATTAAAACAGTGCTGCGGAACCTGCTTTTCAACGCCATCAAATTTTCTCCAAAAAACAGCCAGGTAAAGATCTCAGCCGGATTAAAGAATAATATGGTGGAAGTCAGGGTCCGGGACTGGGGGATTGGTATGGATAAGTACGCCCTGGAGTCTTTGTTTTCCCGGAGCAGAGACAAGATCCAAAGCGGCACTGAAGGAGAAAAGGGGACCGGGCTGGGCATGATTTTGTGCAAAGGGCTCATTGATGCTCATGGCTGTTCTATCTGGGCGGAAAGCCAGCAGGGCAAAGGCACCACTGTGGTGTTTACTTTGCCGCCATGCTGAGAGAGCAGAGGGCGGAGGGCGGAGGGAGGAGAAATGATGAATGATGAATGATGAATGATGAATGATGGAGAGGCGGAGGGCGGAGGGCAGAAGTCAGAGGTCAGAAGTCAGAGGGCGGAGGGAGAAGAAATGATGAATGATGGAGAGAGCAGAGGGCGGAGAGCAGAAGTCAGAGGTCAGAAGTCAGAGGTCAGAGGGCAGAGGATCCGGGCGGGCGGGTCTTTAAAGCGCCCTTAAAAGATAATAGGTGAGGATTCCCGCTGCCAGCGGGCCGTAGATGAAAAGTCAGGGCAGGCAGCTGTTTTTTCTTTTCCGCAGCAGCAGTCCAAAAACAATGGCTCCTGAGGCCAAAGAAAGGATAATGCGCAGGGATTCAGACATATGACTCTTTCCTTGCCGGCCTGGTTAAAGCCCGGGCCTTTTGTAAAGCCGGCAACCATAAACCAGGGGCACTTGACTGCAGCCGGGACAGGGCAGGTCTTTTTGAAAAATTAGAAAACAGGTAACAGTTCAGCCCATTGCAAGCAATTAAGAGGCTGCCACGTATCTGGTTTGTAAGATCTGTGCCTGCAGATCCAAGAGAAAATACAGAACAGAAGACGGACCGGCTTTTGCTTATCTTAAAAGGGCTGAACTGATGCATCCAAAAAATCTTTTCCGGCTGACCATATCAGCAATGAAACTGTTTTTAATCAAAGGTATGACAATGGTCAGTTTATGCCCGGTTTACTGTCTGGTATGCTGCCTGTAAAAATGGCTTCTGCCAAATGCATCAGCCAGTAAATAAATTATTTAAAGTTTATCTCTCTTTTCTTCCAGAGCTGCATTTCCTGCATTTTCTTGCGCCGGTCTCTGGCCAGGGCTTTGCAGACCAGGGATGTGCTTTTTTTGAATCCCCACTTGGCTTTATACTCTTCCGGAGTCAGATCGTGTTTGGCCAGATGTTTTTTGGTAAGTACCTTGAACTGTTTTCCGCATTCAAGGCAGACAACACTTCGTTCCCGGATTGATTTTTTGGGATCAACAGCCGGCTCTTCCTGTGCTTCTGCTTCCTGCTGTTCGTTCATGGCTGTTTGAATGCCTTTGGTTACGCTGATAATCATTGAGTTGATTTCTTCTTCAGTCATGTTTCTTACAGATGCCTGAGCTTTAACAATTTCCAGAGCTTGTTTCAGTTGGTCTTCCATGATTCCTCCTTATAGGATAATTATTATCGTGAAACAATTAGTGTCCAATACACTGTTTTTTATGACCTGTAAAGTTTTCAAATAATATTTTTGATGCAATATGAAAAATTCAAATAGTGTATCATTTCAGCCGTTTTAAGGCAGGCAGGGGGATACCTCAGCTGTGTGTTTTTCCTGAATGCGAGAAAAAGATTAGATAGACAGTAACAGTTCAGCCATTTGCATGAGGCACGGGAACAGGCTCTTTCAGCACTTGTTTTTTCCAAGTCTGTTTCTTACCTCAACCAGAAAACAAGCACTGGGAGAGCCTGTCCCCTGCTTTCCGTAAAAATGGCTAAACTGTTACGATAGACAGGTAAAAAGAGAATCAGATTAAGGTCTGTTTGTAAAGTCTGAATTGCTGCCGGATAATAATACTGCAGCATAGTTTCAGGGGTTTGATAATCTTTATCAATTGGGTGCCGGCAGTCTGTCTTAAAAGAAACAAGCAGATAAAAAAGCTGTTGCTTTAAGAGACCTGGTATTGTGCCCGCCCCCGAAACCGTGCATAAGGACGGTTAAACTGGACGAAAAGGCTGCCTGACCAAGAGGTCACCGGCATTCTCCTGTGGAACCCTGAGCACAGGTCTTCCCATCGTTCCAGATGGTCCAGCTGAGATTAGCCTCATTGAAATTAACCATGGCCAGGTTGGATGCACTCAGGTCTGCACCGCTGAGGTTGGCCCCCCTGAGATCAGCCTTGTACAGATTGGATGTTCTCAGGTTCGCTCCATAAAGGTTTGCTCCGTCAAGCCGGGCCTTGTTCAGAGTGGCGCCTCTGAGATCGGCTCCGCGCAGATCAGCTCCGGTCAGGATGGCGCCCGAGAGGTTGGCACTGGTCATATCCACTCCATGCAGGCCGGCTTCTGTGAGATCTGATCCCTTGAGATCGGCTTTGGCCAGTTCTTTTTTGGACAGGTCAGCTTCCTTCAGGTCGCATTCCCGGCATTTATTGGTTTCCAGCAATTCTTCAAGCTGGGCCGGGTTAAACGCCCCGGCGCTGCCCGCATTTAAAAGGACAAGACAGGTGGTTATAAAAATCAATCCTTTCATATATTCTCCACGTTGTTGGGATTTTCGTGCAAAAAGTGAGACAGAAATTTATGGAGTTCAAAGTTCCTGGTTCCTGGTTGACATCGTCCCACCCGGGCAGCCCGGGACCGAACCCGTTACTCACT
>CAZHCY010000312.1:0-3097 GCA_964531185.1 uncultured Desulfovibrionales bacterium
AAGTGCCGTGATCAATGTCCAGCTGCACACCCTGAGCGCCTTCAAACAGAACTGTCTGCCCTTTTTCCCGGGCCTGGTGGATTTCAGAGGACACATCAGTCAGAAAAGGAATGATTCTGTCAGCCCAGGGCAGAATTTCTTCAAACACTTTTTCCGGATCCAGCTGGTCCTGCTGATAAAGATGTTTAAGCAGGGTGTTTTTTTCCGGAAGCGCCCTGATTATCTTCTTTTTCAGCAGGTCTTTGTCCTGCAGGTCTCCGGCTCTGATGCCTGTTCTGGCCATTTTATCCTCATAGCACGGCCCGATGCCCCGGCCTGTGGTCCCGATTTTGTCCTTGCCTGACTTGGCGGTTTCCCTGGCCTGATCAAGATGTTTATGGTAAGGCATGATCAAATGGGTTTTTTTGCTGACACCCAGACGGCCGGGACTTATGGCAATGCCTGATTCCTGCAGCTTGTCAATTTCAGTACAGAACACTTCTGGATCCAGCACAACCCCGTTGCCGATGAGGCATTTTTTTTCCGGATGAAGTATCCCCGAAGGGATAAGATGCAGAATAAACTGTTTATTGCTGGTTACCAGAGTATGTCCGGCATTGTTGCCGCCCTGAAAGCGAACGATAATGTCGGCCTGCTCAGTAAGGATGTCCACGATTTTCCCTTTTCCTTCGTCCCCCCACTGAGTGCCGAAAACGATGATATTGGACATGCGTTCCTCCGGTTATTTGTGAGCAAATGGTATTGACTTTTAAAATAAGGGTGACTCAAAGTCAATTAAACCTCATGGATCTTGCACCAGTTTGAAAAGCCGCAACAGTTCAGCCCCTTTTCCCAAAAGCAGGGGAGGGGCACCCAGGGCTTGTTTTTGGTTGATGCGAGAAGCAGACCCGGGAAAAACAAGCTCCTGGAGAGCCAGTTCCTGTGCTGCATGCCCATGGCTGAACTGTTACAAAAAGTCCAAAGTATTGTTTGAATTTATGGCCTTAAAACCTTAATTAATATGAAAGGCTCAAGCAGTTCAGTTTTAGCCTTGCCTGGGGATCAGCCTGATTCCTGGTTTTCTGTCGGCCCAGGCTCTAAAATGAACCAGAACACCATTAACCATTGTAACAGTCAGGCCTTGGACCTTGAGAAATTTATCAAGCCGGCCCGGTTTCGAACCAGGGCCTGAAATTAAACCTGTCTGCAAGTCATGAGCACCAAAGTCCAGATTTTTCTTCTTGTGCTGCTTGTTTTGATTCAGCTCTGCCTGACCGGATGGTATGTGTATTATCATAAAACCACCTGGACCAGGGACATTCTTCAGGCATATTATATTGATTCCCAGAGGTTCTCCTTTACGCTCAGTCCCTATGGACCAGGATTTGAAAAGGAGCTGCTCAGTCTTTTTTCATCCCGAACCAGGATGTCTGTTGAGCTGACCCGGGTGGATGATTTTGAGCAGGGCCTGCAAAAAGTTCAGACTGGACAGGCTCAGGTCTTTATACCGGGCCCCCTGGTCCCGGACAAGGTCTGGCCGGATACCGTGCGCGGGCCGGGTTATCTTGAGGGGAGGCTGGTGGTTGCCCATAATAAGCGGCGCTATGGTCTGAACAGCCTGAATGATCTGTGCCAGGCCCAGGTGGTGATTCCTGATTCAGAATTTTTTTCCGAAAACAGGCTTTTTTTTGAAAGGGATCTTGAATGCTCCATGCAGGTTCATCTGTCCATAAACAACGGGCAGGAACTTTTCCAGCTTCTCTCCAACCGGATGTTTCGCTTTGGTCTTGTGGATGAGCTGAACTATGACGTCTGGCATGCTTTCTATCCTGAAGTACTTAAAACCTATACTTTTGATTTTCATTATGAATTTTCCTGGATATGGGGAGCCAGACACAAGAATATTCATGACCAGCTTTCCGGATTCTGGGCGGAAATGCAAGACAGCGAGTATCTACACTGCCTGGCGGATAAGTACTTTGGATTTTTTCCTGAAACAGAGGATGCTTATCAGCTGCGCCATTTTTTCCGGGCCATTGACAGGCATCTTCCTGATTTTGCAGAGGATGTCTTAATAGCTGCTCAAAAATACAGGCTGGACCCTTTGCTGCTCATTGCCCTGATTTACCAGGAGTCCCATTTTGATCCTTATGCAGAAAGCAGGACCGGGGTCAGGGGGCTTTTGCAGATTACTGCAGACACGGCTGAATTTCTGGGTGTAGCCAACAGACTGGATCCTGCTCAGAGCATTATGGGCGGGGCAAAATACCTGAGGTTTTTGGCTGATAAAGTGCATGAACAGGGGGTCAGGGGATGGGACAAGTGGTTTCTGACCCTGGCTGCCTACAATCAGGGCCTGGGGCATCTGTACGATGCCATGGAACTCTCAGAAAGACAGGGTAAAACCGGGAAGAAATGGTGCATCCTCAAGGAAGTCTATCCCCTGCTCAGCTACACCAGATATTATGAGACTCTGCCCAGGGGCTATGCCCGGGGGTTTGAAGCGGTCACCTTTGTTGAGAACATCAGGTATTATTATTATCTGCTTTATGGAATGGCTTCACTCTCTTGGCCTGAAGCTGAGGACCTTGGCCGCCTTCTTGGATCTGTCCCTGCCGGGTGGCCTGACATTTGATGTGTCTTTTTTCTCGGATTCCTGAGGCTCCTGAGGCTCCTGAGGCTCCTGAAGGGTCTGGCTGTGCATGCAGTGATTGAAAAGCTGGTTTTTCCAGCGCACTGACTGGATCAGGGAGAGTATTAACACATCTTCTTCCCATTCCCTGCTGGGGGTGAAGGACTGAACCCTGGCGTAATATTTATCCCAGAGATTGATCAAAGAGGCTTCGTCCAGGGTGCTCAGCTGATCTGCTAGTTTTTTAAGGATTTTTTCCATTTTTTTGACAGGTACTAAGGTTACCGGCCTTTAATTGTGTCTGCCGGAGCTGATTTGTTCTGGCGCGTCTGCCTGTCCAAGGTTTATTGGCATTTTATCGGAAAAGATTGTGACATGCCCCTGTAAAGAAGTAACGGGAGCATTACCCGTTTGTAAATTTCGAGAAAAACCAGGAAATTCAGGTCAGGCACGGGGACTGTCCCTGGCTTCGGGACTGTCCCCAAA
>CAZHCY010000313.1:0-3064 GCA_964531185.1 uncultured Desulfovibrionales bacterium
TCTGGAAATTGTCAGTAAATACAAGACGTTGATAGAGAATTTTTGACTGTCAAGTAAGAAACAGATTTGGAAAAAACAAGCACCATGAGAGCCGGTCTCTGTGCCTCATGCAAACGGCTAAACTGCTACAAATTTTCTTTATTTGAGCAGCATGCACTGATTCTTGAGTTTTTTTTGCAGAATATTAAAGCTCTTCTTCCTGCATTGGCTGATCATTTATCCAAGGAGGATTTGTTTTGGAAGATGGTTCGGAAAATCGAGTCTGGTCTGTATTGAAAAATCTTTTCGGCCCGCGTTGCGAAGCTCCCCTTGAAGACCTGATAATGGATGCCAGGGAGGGCGGTGAACTTAAAAATGAAGAAGTCCTGATGCTGCTCAATGTTCTGCGTCTGAGTGAAAAGCAGGCTGCTGAAATCATGGTTCCCAGGACAGACCTGGTATGCTGTGAGGTTGAAGAATCCATGCATGAAGCAGCCAGACGAATCATTGAGAGTGGACATTCCAGGGTCCCCATTTACAAAGAAAATCGAGATCATATGGTGGGTCTGGTGCATGCCAAGGATTTTCTGGGTTATTTTCTGGAGGACAGGCAGGTTTCCCTGAAGGATATCATGCGCAGTCCGTACTTTATTCCTGAAACCAAAAACATAAGAGAAGTCCTGCTGGAGTTCCAGGCCAAAAAGATTCACATGGCCATAGTTCTGGATGAATACGGGGGGACTTCCGGCGTGGTCACCCTGGAGGATGTCCTGGAAGAGATAGTGGGAGAAATCGAGGACGAGTATGATCCGCCCAAGCCTGAGGAGATCAGGAGGCAGCAGGACGGGTCGTTTTATGTGGCAGGCAGAACATCCTTGGAAGAGCTCTATGATGAAACAGGCATCAAAATCCAATCTGAACAGGTGGAAACCATTGGGGGGTACGTCTGTCATATTGCCGGGAAGGTGCCTCAGAACGAAGAGGAATTTTCCGATGGAGTCCATCGTTTCACAGTCAAGGATGCTGATGCCAAGCACATCCAATGGCTGGTGATTACTCCTGTCAAACCTGAAGTCAGATAGAAAAAACTCTGTCTGGGCCGGCCATGTCCGTGGCTGACAGCTAATGAATGCTTTTTTTGCTTTGTTTCCCCCTGCCGGGCTGTGGCCCGGGTTTTTATGCTCAACAGGTCTTTTTTTCGGGTTTGCCAATCCTGTTCTGCACTTTCCGCCTTTGATATTCCTTTATCTGGCCGGACTGAATCTGTTCGCATTAAACGGGAGTTCCCTTGCCCAGGTCTTTAGATACTCCCTTGTGGGATCAGGTCTGGCCTTTTCCATAGGCCTGTACTGGATTGTGGTCCCTGTTCATGAATACGGTGGTCTGCCTTTCCTGGCCGCCCTGGGCTGCCCTGTGCTTCTGGGTTTTGTCCTGGGGTTTTTCAGCTGTTTGTACTGCTCCCTGGTTTATTGTCTGAGAGACACCTTTTCCCGCTTTCAGCTGGGATTGTTTGCAGGGTGCACCTGGGCAGCCTTTGAATTTTTAAGGGAATATATTTTCACCGGCTTCCCGTGGTTTATCCTGGCCCAGTCCATTGTGGTCTGGCCTGAGTCGGTACAGTTTGTCAGGCTGGCTGGAAGTACCGGTCTGGCCATGATCATGTGTACAGCCTGTATGTGGCTTATGAGCAAGACTCCCAGGCTTGTTGCAGCAGGCTTTTTTCTTCTGGTCCTGGTCATGGGTTATGGTTATGTCAAGCCGCCTGAGTCAGAGCCTGAGAGGTGGATAAATGTCCTGGCAGTGCAGGGAAATATCAGTCAGGATTTGAAATGGGAAAAGGAAAGTCAAAAGCTGACTGTAAACAAATATTTTGCCCTGACCCGTAAGGGACTGGACAAGTACAGCCCGGATCTGGTCCTCTGGCCTGAAACCGCTTTGCCCTTTTATTTTCAGGAATCCACGGAACTGGCCCTGGCAGTCAGGGATTTTGTCCGGGAAAACAGTCTGGATCTCATCACTGGTTCGCCTGCTTATGTAATGCACAGGGACGGCAACGATTACACCCTTTATAACCGGGCTTTCTGGGTTTCTAAAGACGGGCAGGTGCAGGACTATTATGACAAGGAAAGACTGGTTCCATTCGGGGAATATATCCCCTTTTCAAGCCTTTTGCCCTTTGTGGATAAACTGGTGGCTGGAGAACTTGATTTGTCAAAGGGAGTCCAAACCAGACCCATGAGCAAGGACAACCTTGATTTGGGCACCCTGATCTGTTATGAAGTCATATTTCCGGGGCTGGTAAGAAAAAGAGTGGCCCAGGGAGCAGACATCCTGATTAATATTTCCAACGATGCATGGTTTGGAAACACGTCTGCTCCAATGCAGCATCTTCACCTGAGTGCCCTGAGGGCTGTGGAACAGAACCGTTATCTTGTCAGGGCTACCAATACAGGCATATCCGCGTTTATTGATCCCTCCGGGCTAATATACAGTCAGAGCGGTCTTTTCACCGAGGTGATGCTGGGCAGCAGAGCAGGCCTGAAACAGGAAAAGACCCTGTATTTTCATTTGTATCCCTGGCTTGATCTGTTTTTTTGCTTTGTAGTTCTGTCTGTACTGGTATTTTATTTCTTAAGGGTCAGAAGCAGGGGCGGCAGCTGAGGGCAGCATCCCCTGCAGATCTGAATAGATTTTAAATAACAGGTTAGCCATTTGCATGAGGCACGGCTTTTTGCCCGGAGGCATTCAGCCCGGAGGGTGACTGGCTCTTCCGGCGCTTGTTTTTCCAAGTCTTTGTTTACATCAAGCAAAAAACAAGCGCTGGGGTGCCCTGCTTTCCTTAAATAGGGCTAAGCTGTTACGATTTTAAATAATTATCAAAAGAGAATTTTAAATGATCCAGCTTTCTGATTTGAAAAACAAGGCCTCCAGAATTCTTCAGCGTTTTGACTCTTTCTGGGGGCGTCTTTGACCTGGAAGTTCAGCAAACCAGGCTTCAGGAAATTGAGCATGAACTTTCAAGGCCTGGAGCTTGGGATGATCCGGAAGGCCTTACTCCGGTGCTCAAGGAGAAAAGCACCCTGGA
>CAZHCY010000314.1:0-805 GCA_964531185.1 uncultured Desulfovibrionales bacterium
CGTTGGCGTTTCCGACGCCCTGGTTCAGGGCGGAAATTTCCGCTCTCATGAGCTCCCTGGCGGCGAGACCGGCAGCGTCGTCCGCAGCTGTGCCGATTCTCAGTCCTGAAGACAGCCTTCTGGTGGATACGTTGAGGTTTGAATAGGCCTCACCCAGGTTCCTGGCCGAGTTCATGGCCATCAAATTGTTGTTAATAACTAATGACATGGTTGTTCCTCCTTGAAATTTGAAACAGCGTCCCTGCTGTTCCTGTTTTTGTGAGTTGCTCTATTTATCGACGCTGGGAGGAATAACTTTAGTTTGATGATGAAGATTTTTTCAGATTATCTTCAGCATCAGAGAGCCTGAGGTAGGCTGGTGCCTGAATATGGCGGCCGTACCGGGCTTTTAAAGCCAGGCTCAGGAGAGTATCCGGAGTTGGGGTATCCCAGAACACAGGCAGGATATGAATCTGCTTCCGGGTAAAGGCCTGGGGGTTGCGGCGCACACCGCTGCCCAGGACATGAATTTTCTCGTGTCTGTTAGTTTCAAGCAGAAGGGAAAGCTCAGATATATTCAGGCAGACCGGGGCGGAAACCGGTTTGAGGTCTGGCCCCAGATATCCCCGGGCATAAACCTGCCTGGTGCGGGAATGGATAATCACCCAGACAGGCCCATGAAGCAGGGAGCCCGGGGCCTGTACCAGGGCGTCGAACAGGGAGAGGGAGGCCATGGGCAGATCTGCGGCCAGAGACAGGCCCAGGGCGTGAGCATAGCTCATGCGGATCCCGGTGAAGCTGCCCGGACCCTGCACACAGGCAATCC
>CAZHCY010000314.1:815-3044 GCA_964531185.1 uncultured Desulfovibrionales bacterium
GGGAAGAAGGGCGGCATGGGCAAGGCCCAGGGGTGGGCGATGCGTCAGGAGGGCGCCGGTGGGTCGGCCCGGGACTGACACACAGGCATGCCCTCCCAGCCCGGCCGGTTCCAGTCCGGTAAAATCCGGCCCGGCCTGGATACTGGGGGCAATATGTTTCATGGCCCGCCCCGGAACCAGCAGGTCCCGGGCCCAGATAACCTGCCCGGCCCGCCCCAGAACTGTCTGCAGTCTGGATTCGGAACAATTGAGGATGAGATGGGCTGAATCCGGGCCGGGGCTGCTTATACTGGAATTGTTAATGGTCATGGCTCTGAGGGTGACAATTCAGCCTGGCTCGATAGCTGGTTATTCATTCTGCCTGTTGGTGACATTCTTAACAGTTGTCTGATTGACGGCGGACTTATCTGAATATTCTCAGCAGATCATTGAACACGGCCAGGGCCATGAGAGCCAGAAGCAGGGCAATGCCGATTCTGGTGGCAGTGAGGCGCATTCGTTCATTCAGGGGGCGTCCGGTGATGAGTTCGGCAGTATAAAAGACAATATGCCCTCCATCCAGGACCGGGATGGGCAAAAGATTGATGAGCCCCAGATTGATGCTGATCAGGGCAGTCAAAGCCAGGAGATTGACCAGGCCTTCACTGGTCTGCTGGCTGACCAGCTGGGCGATCATAATGGGGCCGCCAATGGTGTTCAGAGGGATGATCCGTTCAATAAGCTTGACTATGCCCTGAACAGTAAGGCTTAAAAGCTCCCAGGTCTGCAGGGCTCCCTGATAAGCAGCCCCCAGGGGGCCCAGCTGGATGCTGACTGTCTGGCCGGAGGCCACAATCCCCAGCTGAGGGCTCTTGATTTCTTCTCCAAAGATATTTTTGCGGGTTGCCATTTCCGGGCGGACATCCAGCTCCAGTTGCTGCGCATCGCGCCTGATGGTCAGGTGCAGGGTGTCTCGGGAACTGTCCCTGATGATTTCCACCAGGCTGTCCCAGTACAATACCTCCTGCCCGTTGATCCGGGTGATTCTGTCTCCGGGCTGGATACCGGCTTCCTGGGCCGGACTGTTGTCAGCGATTTCTCCAACTTCAGGGATGACCTCAATCTGGCCGTGGGCCCAGAAAAGACCCCAGTATATGAACCAGGCCAGAAGAAAATTGAACACCGGACCGGCAGCCACCACCAGAATCCTCTGCAGGGGAGGCCTGGCAGCAAAGCTTTCTCCGGGGCTGAAGCCTTCAGGCAGGTCTTCACCTTCAGCCTCACCCACCAGGCTTACATATCCGCCCAGGGGAACTGCTGACAGCCTGTACTCGGTTTTCCCCCGGGCAAAGCCCCACAGCCTGGGACCAAAACCCAGGGAAAACACGGACACGCCTATGCCCAGCAGGCGGGCTACAATAAAATGACCCAGCTCATGAAAGAATATGAGCAGGCCCAGTACCAGGATGATGGCCACAGCACTTTCAATCATAGAATATTATCCTGTCCATTGGTTGACTGTTTGTCTTGTCTTCTGATCAAGTTCCAGGATGTCCTCAATACAGGTGATGGGGCAGGGAACATGGTGGTCCATGGCCCTGGAAACCAGCCTGGGGATATCCATAAAACCTGCGCTGCCCTGGAGAAATTTGTCCACGCAGACCTCGTTGGCGGCATTGAGGACCACCGGGTAATCAGGCCCGCTGGACAGGGCCTGCAGGGCCAGGGCAAGACAGGGAAAAGCCTGCAGATCAGGGCTGGAAAAGCTCAGATTTTCCACAGCAGCCAGGTCCAGAGGTTCCAGGTCAAGATTGAGTCTCTCAGGAAATCCCAGGCAATGGGAAATGGGAATCATCATATCAGGAACACCCAGATGGGCAAGAAGGGAACCGTCAGAATAGCAGACCAGGGAATGAACAATGCTCTGGGGATGAACCAGGATCCTGATTTTATCTCTGTCCAGCCCGAAAAGGTGATGGGCTTCAATGACTTCCAGGCCTTTATTCATCATGGTGGCTGAGTCTATGCTGATTTTGGCTCCCATGGACCAGTTGGGGTGGTCCAGGGCCTGCTCAGGACTGACCTGTTCCATGAATTCCAGGGTTCTGGACCGGAAGGGGCCGCCGGAAGCAGTAATGATGATGGACTGGACATCAGAGAAATTATGACCCTGAAGGGCCTGAAAAACCGCGTTGTGCTCGGAATCAACAGGAAGAACCACGCTTCCTGATTCAGCGCAGGCTGAGCGCA
>CAZHCY010000315.1:0-3039 GCA_964531185.1 uncultured Desulfovibrionales bacterium
TCCCTGAAATTTTCTGCCAGGATCCTGGAAGTCTGCTCCCCCACATGTCTGATGCCCAGAGAATTAATCATTCTGTCCAGGCTGACTTTTTCAGCAGCCCGGGCTATGGAACTCAGAAGATTGTCAGCCGATTTTTCAGCCATTCTGTCCAGCTGCAGAAGATCACTTTTTTTCAGCCTGAAAATATCAGTGAACTTACTGATCATCCCCTGGTCCATGAGAATTTTTATCCATTTCCCGCCAAGGCCTTCAATGTCCAGACCTTTCCTGCCGGCAAAATGAACCAGACTCTGTTCAAGCCTGGCTGGACAGGAAACATTCATGCACCTGAGAGCCACTTCATTTTTTATTCTGGTCACAGGATTGCCGCACACCGGACATTGATCCGGAAACACAAAATCCTCTTCTTCCCCGGTTCTTTCCTGATGTAACGCCCGAACCACTTCCGGGATAACATCTCCTGCCCTCTGGACCACTACCCTGTCCCCGATTTTCAGATCCTTGGACCGGAGTTCGCTTTCATTGTGCAAAGTGGCCCTGGACACAAGGACCCCTCCAATGTGTACCGGCTCCAGCCAGGCAACCGGTGTGAGTACTCCTGTCCTGCCCACCTGAATCTGAATATCCCTGAGCCTGGTTCTGGCCTGATGAGCTGGAAACTTCAGGGCCACGGCCCATTTGGGAGCCCTGGAAGTAAAACCCAGCTCCTGCTGCAGCCTGCGCTCATTGACTTTGATCACCAGTCCGTCCATTTCAAAGCGGCTGGACTGCCTGGTTTTTTCCAGCTCATTATAAAAAGAGACAATATCTTCCAGGCCGGAGCATTTTCTGCCCCCGGGTACTGTGGCCAGCCCCAGCAGTTCAAATTTTTCTGCAATCCCGGCCTGGTTAGACCAGGCCCCTGAATGGTCAGGCTCCACCCTTCCCAGTCCATAAGCAAAAAAATAAAGAGGCCTGGCAAAGGTAACACCGGGATCCAGCTGCCGAACTGAGCCTGCAGCCGCGTTTCTGGGGCTGGCAAACGGCTTTTCCCCTTTTTCAGTCTTGGTTTTGTTCAGTCTTTCAAAATCCTGAACAGCCATGACCACTTCACCGCGGACTTCAAGATACCGGGGAGGATCAGCTTCACGCAGAAGGCTCAGGGGAACATTTCTAATGGTCCTGATATTGGCGGTCACGTCCTCCCCGGTTATTCCGTCACCTCTGGTCCCGGCCAGGATCAGAACACCTGATTCATAGACAAGCTCAATGGCCAGACCGTCCAGCTTGGGCTCAATCCAGAAATCCATGTCAACCCCGGGCAGGGAACGCTTGAGCCTGGCCATGAAATTTTCAAGTTCCTGGGTGGAGAAACAGTTGTCCAGGCTGTACATGGCCAGGGACCTGGTCACCTGGGCAAAGGAAGAAGCCGGCTTTCCTCCTACTTTTTTAGTGGGTGATGAAGGATCGTCAAACCCGGGATACTTTTCTTCCAGTTCCCGCAGTTCCTGCATCAGCAGGTCATATTCCGGATCGCTTATCTCAGGGTCATCAAGAACAAAATAACGGTAGTTGTGATGCTCAATCAGACTTCTGAGCCGGTCTATCCGTTGTTTTACATCTTGGAACTGATTTGACATAAACTGGTTATCCAGCAGATTATGCCCTTATCTGACCGCTTCCCAGAACAACAAATTTGGTGCTGGTCAGTTCTCTGATCCCCATGGGGCCATAGGCATGAATCTTGGACGTGGAAATTCCTATTTCAGCGCCCAGTCCGAACTCCCCTCCATCATTAAACCGGGTGGAGGCGTTGACCAGCACTGCTGAAGCATCTACCTCCCGGATGAACTGCATGGAACGTTCATAACTTTCAGTAATAATGGCCTCGGAATGATTGGATCCGTAATCCGCAATATGCTTCTGGGCTTCCTTCTGTCCGGCCACTGTTTTTACAGCCAGAGTAAGGCTTAGAAATTCTCTTCCCCAGTCCTCTGAAGCTGCAGGCGAGGCGTAGCCCCCCATCAGATGCAGCGAATCCCGGCAGGCTTTAAACCTGACCTGATCCTTGCCCAGCTTCTGGGCCACCATGGGCAGAAAAATACCAGCCACCTCCCGGTGGACCAGCAGACATTCCAGGGCGTTGCATACCCCGGGTCTTTGAACTTTGGCATTATGAACAATTTTCAGGGCCTTATTCAAGTCAGCATCCTTGTGAACATATATGTGGCACACCCCTTTATAATGCTTAAGTACAGGCATGGTGGCCTCCTGAACAACCGTACGGATAAGACCTTCACCTCCCCTGGGTATGACCACGTCAATATACTCATCCAGCTTGAGCATCAGCTGCACTGCCTTGCGCTGGGTCCCGGGCAGGGTTACCACGGCCTGGGACGGAAGCCCGGCCTGGTTCAGAGCGTCGGAAATAAGCCCGGCCAGAAATCTGTTGGAATTATCCGCCTCAGAACCCCCTCGCTGGATAACGGCGTTTCCGGCCTTCAGGCAAAGAACAGCCGAATCAATGGTAACATTGGGCCGGGGTTCATAGATAATGGCCACAACCCCCAGGGGAATCCGCATCCTTCCGGTCAAGATTCCTGAAGGACGTCTGTTCATGCCTTCAATGGCCCCCACTGGATCATCCATGGCCGCCACCTGTCGGCAGGCCTCAGCCATGGAGGCAACACCAGCAGGGGTAATTTTCAGGCGCTCCTTTCTGGCCGCGTCAAGACCCTTTTTATCTGCCTCTTCCAGGTCCAGCCTGTTGGCCTGGATTATTTCCTGTTCCCTCAACCTGAGCAGGTCAGCCAGTTTTTCCAGGGCCAGATTCTTTACAGCTGTTTCTGCGGCAGCCATGCCTGCTGAAGCCTGATAAGCCCCCTTTACTATTGCCCCAACCTTCTTCTCAAGACTCATCAATTCCTCCCCACAAAAAAATATTCAGTAACAGTTTAGCCCTGTTTAAGGAAAGCAGGGCACCCCGGCGCTTGTTTTTTCGGCTGATGTAAACACAGACCTGGAAAAAACAAGCCCTGGGAGAGTCAGATCCCTTCCGGG
>CAZHCY010000316.1:0-2986 GCA_964531185.1 uncultured Desulfovibrionales bacterium
GACTGGCTCTCCCAGCGCTTGTTTTTCCAGGTCTTTGTTTACATCAACCAAAAAACAAGCGCTGGGGTGCCCTGCTTTCCTTAAAAAGGGCTGAACTGTTACGGATGGCCTGGCCAGGGAAAATATTTGTCAGGTCTTTCTACCAGTCATCTTAATGTCTTTGAATGTTCAGGCAAGGAAAAATCACTTCCTGCAGTATACATTTCTAATATTTTCAGGCTGTTTGCAAGCAGGTAAAAGGCATTTTCCGGAAAAAAACTTGACAAAGATTACTGGTCACATCTAATCACTAAGATGGTTAATGGACGCTGTTCGGATTCACTGGGCATAATTGCCCGGCCCTGCCTTTTGGACAGGTCCGGGCTGCGGCCGGCATATTCTGTTTTCAGGGAACTGAACCCGGACAATACTCTGCCGGGGTCAGCAGGCGTTTTTGAACCGGTTTATGGAAGCTGGATCCTGGAGAATGAAAATGTTTAAAAAATTTATCATGAGCTGCCTGGTGGTGCTTGGACTTTACAGTTTTGCCGGTGCTGAGACCATAGTCCTCAGTTATGCCAATTTTCCGCCGGCCCAGACTTTTCCGTCGGTGCAGATGGAGCGATGGAAACAGGAAGTGGAAGAGAGGACCGGCGGCAGGGTGAAAATCAATACTTATCCCGGAGGCAGCCTTCTGGGAGCTAAAAATATGTTAAGGGGGGTGATTCAGGGCCAGGCAGACATAGGCAATCTGTCCATGTCCTATCAGCCTGGGGTGTTCCCCATGACTACGGTGATGGAACTTCCTGTGGGTTTTACTTCTGCTGCTGTGGCCAGCCTGGTGCTCTGGGAGCTTTATGAAAAATATCAGCCTGAAGAATTCAGGCAGGTAAAGGTGCTGACCATGTTTGCCAATGCTCCCTCCAATCTCATGACCAGTGTTCCGGTGAAAAGTCTTGAGGATCTCAAGGGTCTGGAAATCAGAGCCTCAGGTACTGCTTCCCGGATTCTGGAAGTGCTTGGAGCAGTGCCTGTGTCCATGCCCATGCCTGAAACTCCTGAAGCGTTGCAGAAAGGCATGGTCAAAGGACTTCTTTCTTCCCTGGAAGTGCTTCTGGACTTCAATTTTGCAGCCTATACCCCTTACCAGACCATGCTGGATCTGCAGATTTACCCCTTTGCAGTGGTGATGAACCGGGATACCTGGGAGAGTCTGCCGGCTGACGTACAAAAGATTATGAACGATCTTGGCCGGGAGCAGGCCCTGTGGACCGGCGAATATATGGATGCTCATGTACAGAAGGCCGTGGCCTATGCCAGGGAAAAATACCATGCTCAGGTCTTTGAATTCACCCCTGAAGAGCAGGAGCAGATATCCTCAAGCCTGAAGGTGCTCATAGAGCAATGGAAAGCTGAAGCAGATGAAAGAGGGCTGCCTGCTCAGGAAATATTTGAGGATATGATCCGCTTGAAAAACAAATATGAACAGGAGCTGGACATTTCCTGATGGTGGATAAACTGGCCGGAGTTGTTCACAGCATCAACAGGGCTTTTCTTTTTCTGGGCTCTTTGGTTCTCTGTGCCATGATGGGGCTGGCTGTGGCCAATATGGTCATGGGTTTTGCCGGCAGTCCCATCAAGGGGGCTTATGAAGCCAGCGGGCTGCTGGGGTCCATGGCGGCCTGCCTGGCCCTTGGTCCAACCCAGCAGGTGCGCGGGCACATTGCTGTGAACATTCTGGCGCGGCTTATTCCGGAGAGGCTGAGCAAAGCAGCTGAACTGGTCTCCCAGGTGCTGCTTCTGGCCTTCTGCGCCCTGCTAATCCATCAGCTGATAAAACTGGGATTATCACTGCGCTTTTTCAAGGAACTGACAGAGACCATGAGGATTCCTTATTATCCCCTGGTGTTCCTGATGGCGGCCGGTTTTGCCTCTTTGCTCCTGACTCTTGGGCTGCAGATGTGGAAAGGTTCATGGAGAAATGACTTTTCATGTCCCAGAAAGACCTGAGAGTGAAGGACATTCTTTAAATGAGTCTGAGCCTTATCGGCATTACAGGAATCGCGGCCCTGCTGGGAATAATTTTCTTTCTGGGGATTCCGGTCGGCTTTGCCATGGCCATGGTGGGGTTTGCAGGATTCGCCATGGTGGTCAACCCCCAGGCCGCCCTGGGAATGCTGGGAGAAGAAGTCTGGGGGGTGTTTTCCTCTTACGGGCTGACAGTTATTCCCATGTTCATTCTCATGGGCCAGATCAGTTTCTATGCCGGTGTAAATAAAAGGCTGTATCATGCCGCCTATGTCTGGATGGGCCGGATCAGGGGCGGCATGGCCATGGCGACCATTCTTTCCTGTGCAGGATTTGCCGCCATCTGCGGTTCCAATACTGCTACCACAGCCACCATGGGCACAGTGGCTCTGCCTGAAATGAAGAAATTCAGGTATCACCCTGTCCTGAGTTCGGCCAGTGTGGCTTCCGGGGCCACACTGGGAGTGCTGATTCCTCCCAGTGTGGTGCTTATTGTCATAGGCCTGCAGACCGGGCAGTCCATAGGAATCCTGTTCTGGGCCGCTCTTTTGCCCGGTTTTCTTCTTTGCCTTTTTTTTCTGCTGGCCATTTACTGGGCCTGCGCCAAAAATCCGGACCTGGGGCCGCCAGGAGAAGCATTCGGACTTTCCCACAAGCTGAAGTCCCTTAAAGGCACCATAGAGATCCTGGCCCTGTTTGTGCTGATCATGACCGGACTGATCAAGGGCTTTTTTACCCCTACCCAGGCCGGGGCTGTGGGAGCATTCCTGGCTCTTATCATCGGTCTGGCCGGAAGGAATCTGACCTGGAAAACCTTTTATCTGGCCCTGACGGATACTCTGCGCATTTCAGCCATGATTATGGTCATTATCATGGGTGCGGTTATCTTCGGCCGGTTCCTGGCCGTGACCAGGCTGCCCTTTGATCTGGCCCAGATGGTCAGCGACACGGCCATGCCTTCTTTTCTGGTTATCATGCT
>CAZHCY010000317.1:0-2923 GCA_964531185.1 uncultured Desulfovibrionales bacterium
CCCTCTGTTCAAGGAGGGTGCGTCCAAAGTGTCCACGGACGCAAAAACCCTGTACACTGCCCGTGAGTGTCAGCCCGGTCTGATACCGAAATTCTGTTCCACCGGCAACCGAGAGCTGTTATGCATTGAAGCTGTACTGGCCGTGCATCTGCTGCAGGACAATACTGTGTTTGCCGGTTTTGTGGGGTATCCCCTGATGGGCAATGTCTCCCATGTAATGAAAGTCAGGCTGCTGTGCGGCATCAAGGACCTTATGGAGCTGAGCAAACTTACCCAGCTGTCCGAGGATAAGCTGGAAAGCGGGATTGAGATCAGAAAGGCCAGCTATCGTAAATGGGTGGAATCCAACTATGGCCTGGATACCTCGGAAAGTTCCCTGTACGATATCACCCTTAATGTGGGCAATCTGTCTCTGGAAGAAACCATTGGCTCCATTCTGCACACGGCAAAGCATGAAAGATTTCAGCCCATGACTTATTCCCTGGAATGCGTTAAAGACCAGATTGTATCCAGCCGGGTCAGGGTGCATGTCAGTGCTTATGACCCCAGGTCAGAAGTCAGGTCCAGAAAAGGGCATGTCTATGTCTACACCAGAGGTTCCATGCTCAAGCGCAAGGAACAGGCCAGAAAGCTCAAGGAAGAGCTCATTCGACTGGACGGGGTTCAGCAGGTGGAGGTCTACAACAAGAAGGAAATGTTTGAATGCGTGGCCTGTGGTCATTGAGGGTTATGGATTAACCAAGTAAACGGAGTTGAACTGAGATGGACAAAGAGATCAAGTTATTGCTCATTGATGATGAGCCCATTGTGGGCAACCGGTTGAAACCCGCCCTGACCAAGCTCGGCTGTACAGTGGATGTCTTTGAGGATCCTCAAAAGGCCCTGGATAAGATCAGAGAAGTCCCTTATGATGTTGTGGTGACTGATATTGTCATGAACAAGGTCAATGGCATCCAGGTGCTGGAAGAAGTCAAAAAGACTTCAGACAGGACCAGGGTGGTGATCATCACCGGCTTTGCCACTGCTGCCCTGGCCAGGGAGGCCATGGAAAAGGGAGCCTTTGACATGATTGCCAAACCCTTCAAGCCGGCCGATCTGCGCAAAATCGTCAGCCGGGCCCTGGCAGACATGGGATATGAGGGTTTTGAAAAGTAGGATCCTGGCCAGGCAAATCCAGTCCCTGAAAGTACGGTTTTGATGACAGGTTAGCCTTTATTAAGGAAAGCAGGACACCAGGGCCTGTTAGTTGATGCAGGAAACACAGGCCTGGAAAAACAAGCACTGGGAGAGCCGGTCCCCTAACGGGCTGTATGCCTCCGGGCGCAGCTATTCAGGGGGTCTAAATGGCCATTGCTTGCGCCCGGTATGGGGGCTGTCCCCATGCCGGTTTCCGCGCCCCCTGAACAGTTACCTCCGGGCAGGAAGCCGTGCCCCATGCAAAAGGCTGAACTGCTGCCAGTTTTGATGATTCACGGCCAGATGGACCGGGGCTGCAGTCCCTGGCAGCAGCAGACCCAGATCAGGATAAGTTTTTTAACAGATTATCAGATTTCTGCTCCGGACGGTCTGGATGCCTTATCCAGGCTCAACCGGAGGCAACCCGGACATGCACATGGCAAAATATATTATTCATCCCCTGGTGGTGGGCAGCAAGCGCTTTGACAAATCCATGATGACCTATCAGCATGGATACGGCACTCCTTATATCATCCCCATTTATGTCTGGTATCTGGAAGGAGGCGACCGCAGGATCCTGGTGGATACCGGGGAAATGAGTCCGGTCTGCTCCCAGGACCGGGAAAAGGAGCTGGGCGGTCCCATCCGGACCTTTGAAGATGCCCTGTCCTCTGTGGGGCTGGTCCCAGGGGATATAGATGCGGTGCTCCACACCCATCTGCACAATGATCATTGTGAAAACGACTTTAAATGTGAAAACGCCGAGATCTATGTCCACCCCCTGGAACTGGAGCATGCCCACAACCCCCATCCCCTGGATTTCAGATACCTGGAGGATTATATTCTGGATGTGGAGGAAAACGGCCAGATTAAAACCGTGGACCAGGACTGCGAGCTTTTTCCTGGAATAAAAATGGTGCATACCCCGGCCCATACTCCCGGAGGCATGAGCATTCTGGTGGACACCTGGCAGGGCCCGGCCCTGATTACCGGTTTCTGCGTGATCCAGGACAATTTTGAGCCTCCCAGGGAGATCAGGGCCATGGAAATGGAAGTCATCCCGCCGGGCACCCATGTCAATGTTTATGAAGCCTATGATATCATGTTAAGGACCAGGAAAATGGCAGACATGATCCTTCCTCTGCACGAACCCTCCCTGGCTGCTGGAAAGCCGGTGGGCGGTCCGTCCTGATTCCCGGCCCCCTGCCTCAGCTTGACATCCTGGAATCAAAAATTAGGTTTAATAAGAGAAGCAGGCAACTTCAGGTCCGCCCTCATGGGGGGCTGCAAAAAACATTTCTGCCTTGATTTTTGCCGGGGCGTTTTTTTGCAGACCAGGGCCGCTTTTGCCTGCACCCTGGACAAGATGCCAGGGGTTACTGTCTTTTTGAATCACAAACAAACCGGAGGTAGGCCATGACCCAGGTGGGAGAAGTGTACAAATGCGAAGTTTGCGGAAATGTTGTGGAAGTAAAGGAATCAGGAGAAGGGGAACTGGTCTGCTGTGATCAGCCCATGGTAAAGCAGTAATTCAGACCCTTAAGCCGGGACAATTATGCTGGCCTTTATCAAAACAGCAGAAAGGTTCAAATTGTGAAGCCTTTCTGCTGTTTGTTTTTAAACAGCTTGAGAGTTAAAAGTTAAAGGTAAAAAGTTAAAGGTAAAGATAAAGAAATCAGGCTGTTGAAGCTGATAATGATGCGGACATTCAGGATTCTGGAAATTGTCAGTAAATACAAGATGTTGA
>CAZHCY010000318.1:0-2922 GCA_964531185.1 uncultured Desulfovibrionales bacterium
AAGCGGGTGACGGGGTGCCTGTCCCCTGCGCCCTTAAAAAGGGCTAAACTGTTACATGTCTTAAAGAATAAAGATGGCTTGCCGGGTCCGTCATCCCGGACCCCGGTCCGGGGCCGGCAATGACGGAGGGGGCAGGAGGCAGCAGACTGTTAGGACCGGGAATGCAGTTTAAAAAAGACCTGTAATACATGTCATAAAGGACCAATCCATGCCAGTTCCAAATAAACTATACCTGATATGCTTTGACATCGTGGATGATCGAATCCGGAATAAAGTAGCCAAGGTTCTGGAAGGTTACGGAGACCGGGTCCAGAAGTCGGTTTTTGAGTGCGTTCTGAGCAAAGCCCAGCTTAAAAAGCTGAAGGGCAGAGTCGGCAAGCTCATCAACGATGATGAAGACAGCGTGCATTTCTACCGGCTTTGCAGCAGGTGCGTGGATGAATTTGAAAGTCTGGGACTGGAGCATTCTCCCAGCAGGTCAGATTTTGCGGTTATATGAATATTTACCATTTTCCTATATAGGGTTTAAATCTGGACTGATCAAGAATATGCCGCTTGAGTTCCCTGGCCTGGGAGCGGATGATTTCCTCAAGCTTCAGTTCCTGTTTTCTGAATTTTTCAATGGCTGAGAGCCGGTTTCTGAATCTCTTAACCAGTCTTTTCCTGCTTTCTGAATTTAAAAGCCCCCCCTTTTCCTGGCCAAAGTTTGCGTATTTTTTGCGCAGTTCTGAAATTACCACCCTGTCCACAGCTTGTGCCCGGAATATTTCCATCAGGTCAAATGTCAGGGTATCTTTGCCTCTATGTGGAGTATGCAGAAAGCCGATGCCAGGGTTTAGTCCTGTTCGGTGCAGTTCCAGCAGCACTTGTGATCTGAGCAGGGCGTATCCATAGTTGAGCAGACTGTTCACCAGGTCCCTGGCTCCTTTTCTTTCTCTCCCGGCAAAACCTGTTTCCCGGGGAAGAAGCTCCCTGATTATGTTCCAGTAAGCCGCGGCCAGCCTGCCCTCAATGCTCAGCAGAACCCCTCTGGTCTCTTCCCACTCCCTGTCATGCTTGACTGCCTTGATTTCATCAAGAGCTCTGGCAGCCTTTTCCAGGAATCTGTCATACATTTCCTGGTAGTCAGAGTTTCTGGTTTTCTCATATTTGCTGAAATACTTGATGAGATTGATCTGATTTTTGATTTTGCCCTGGATAATCTTTCTGGAAAGAGAAAACTTTCTTTCAGGTCTTGAGGCCTGGCAGAGCTGTTTGAGATGAAGATCCGCCCGTTCAGTCTGAGGGGAATGTATCACCGCTTCCACAGTGTTCTGTTTGCCTATCCAGCAGACAGTCACGTTTCTGCGTATGCAGGCCATGATCACATCTGAGGAAAAGCTTGTATAACTGGAGAGCAGAGTCAGGCTTTCCAGCTGATTCAGCGGTACTTCAAAAATGATTTTTCGCTCTTTTCTGGCATATATTCTGTTCTGGTTTTTGCCCAGAAAAACCCCGGGTGTGCTGACCATGAGATGAGCTGTTTCTATTACATTCCGGGCATGTGCCCGCTTTTGCTTGAGCACGGTCTTTTCTGCCTTCTGCATTGCCTGGGAGCGGTTCCTGATTTTTCTGGACTCGGTTTCTGAACGGCTGAGGATTGCAGAAAGCAGGTTGTTATGGGCCTGTTTTGATTCAAGAAAAGGGATATGCAATGAGGCAAAAGCTTCCTTGAATGAATTGCTGTTCCATGTTTTTGCCTGGGCTCTGTCTCTGGCCAGTTTCTGCACAAAAGAGTTCTCCAGGACCCTGGTGATTTTTTCCATATCCTCTGCCTGAACAAGCTGTCCGTAATAATTATTCCAGCCAAAAAGGGAATTGTTGAGCCTGTGGATTCGTTTCTTCCAGGGCAGTCCCTGAGAAAGGGTTTTCTGGATTTTAGCCTCTATGGAATCCCATTTGTCCTGATCAATGCAAAGTTTGGAATCTTTAAAAAGTATTCCCAGGAAGGCAAAACCCTTGTCCACCGGCTGGACTGGTTCGGGCAGGTCATTGAGGTTGAGCTTGAGTTCTCTGGAAAGCATGCGGGTCATCTGATCCAGAGCTCTCTGAGCCTCCTCCCTGGAAGTTCCAAAAAGTCTTATGTCATCAGCATATCTTACAAACTCAACATGCTTTCCTTCCAGAAACCAATCCATCCTGTTGAGATAACTGTTGGCCAGAAGCGGGGATATGACACCGCCCTGGCTTAATCCGTGGAACACATCCTGCCATTTCATCCGGGTGTTGACTGTGCCCATCTTCAGCCAGAGCAGAAGAAGGTCAATCACAGGCGGTTCAAGATTAAATTCTTCCAGTATTTCAAAGAGAATGGAGTGGTCAATGCTGGGGAAGAACTCGTCAATATCCACCAGAACCACCCACTCGGCCTTGCAGGCGCTGAGAATGTGCGCCACCCGGCGAATCCCTTTTTGAGGCCCTTTATTGCTTCGATAGCCGTAGCTTCTGTTGGAAAATTTTTTGTCCAGCAGAGGATCAATGATTAGCCGAACAGCTTCCTGGGCCACCTTGTCCCGGACTGAGGGCAGGCCAAGCGTTCTCTTCTGGTCAGGTTTATTCTGAGCTTTGTCTATATGGATTTGCAGCAGAGGGCGGGGTCTATAAGCACCTTCCATAATTTCCCGGCGCAAGGATTTGAGTTCATTTTCCAGATTATCAGCAAAGCTCTGCACTGACTGCCTGTCCTGTCCGGCTGAAGAATCCTTTTTATAGATCTTTTTCCAGGCGGTTTTGAGGTTGTTGAGGTCTGTTATACGGCTGCGCTGCTGAAAATTGGTTTTCATGGCTATAGCCCCGAAGGGGGATATTAAAGGTTTCAACAGCAAAAACTCGTTTTTGCTGTCACCATGGACAGGTTGCAGGAGTTAGAGATCCGTAAATACA
>CAZHCY010000319.1:0-2906 GCA_964531185.1 uncultured Desulfovibrionales bacterium
GCCTGTTGGATTGCCAAGTGGGTGACGGGAGAGCCGGTCCCCGTGCCTCATGCAAACGGCTAAACTGTTACTTAACTTTTAACTCTCAAGTGCTCCACTTGTTTTTGGCAAAAGCCAGACTGGCTGAGGATAAAACCACTATAACCGAGCCCATGTTATGAAAGACTGCGGCCTGAACAGGACTTAATAAACCCGTTGCACCGCCCCATACAGCCAGGACATTGAAGCCCACCCCCAGAAAGACATTGAATTTGATAAGCCGGACCATCCTGCGGCCCATGGTCACAATAAAGGGCAGGACAGAGAGATCATCACGGACCAGAGCTATGTCAGCGGTCTCCAGGGCCACATCTGTTCCCTGCCCGCCCATGGCAATTCCCACATCTGACCTGGCCAGGGCAGGGGCATCGTTTATGCCGTCGCCCACAAAACTCACTTTGTGGCCTTGACGTTGAAAATCCTGCAGAATGGCCAGCTTTTGATCAGGTTTGAGCTCCCACCAGTAATCTGTTATTCCGGCTTCTTCAGCAAGGGCGGCAACTGATTTTTCATGATCTCCTGAAAGAATCCCCGCCTTTTCAAAGCCAAGATGCTTTAAATGGCTGATTACCCGGGGCAGACCTGCTCGTAATTCATCCCGGACACCCATAACGCCTGCAGGTTTTTTGTCCACATATACCACCAGGGGCGTGGCCCCGGATTCCCTGATCGCACCGACTTTATCCTGAAAAATTAATGGCAGGGCCCCTGTCCCGCCATTAAGATAAGGGCTGCCGACCTCCACCACTGTGTTGTCCTGCAGAACAGCCCTCATGCCCAGACCGATTTCAGACACAACCTCCCTGGCCTTCTGGACCCTGACCTGGGCATAATGGGCAGCTTTAACCACTGCTGCGGCCAGAGGATGGGTGCAGTCCTTCTCAACACAGGCAGCCACCCCCAGAATCTCTTCTCTGGAATAGTTTTCATCCATGGTCATATGGCTTATTCTTGGCTCACCTCTGGTTAGGGTGCCGGTTTTGTCAAACAGAATCACATCAGAAGCAGCCAGCTGCTCAAGGTATATGCCCGCCTTGACCAGCACTCCGGACCCGGCCAGTCTGCCTACAGCAGCTACAGTGGCCACCGGCGCGGCCATGATCAATGCACATGGACATCCGGCAATAAGTACGGCCACCGCCCTGTTCAGATCCCCGGATAGGTACCAGGTCACAACGGCAACAAACAGAATCAGGGGGGTAAACCAGGAAGCGTAGCGGTCAATGAATCTGACTGCCTCCGGCCTGATGGCTTCGGCATTTTCCACCAGAGTGATGATTTTGCCCACCATGGTTTCCCGGCCAACCTTCAGGGCCTCAATAAACACCACCCCGTTATGGTTCAGGGTGCCGGCCATGACCTGGTCGTTTTCCTTTCTAAGCACAGGAACCGACTCCCCGGTTACAGCAGACTCATCCACCATGGTCCGACCCTGGACTATTCGGGCGTCCACCGGCATTCTTTCCCCGGGTTTGACCAGCAAAATATCACCAGGCTTTACTGCAGATATGGAAACCCTCAGCTCTTCATTGCCCCTGATCAGGGTTGTTTCTTCCGGGGTAACCTGGCTCAGCCTGCGGATGGATTTCCTGGCGCACTCGCTGGTAACTTCTTCCACCAGTGCCCCAAGAGTCATGATAAAGGCCACCACTGCAGCTGTGAGAAACTCGCTTTGAATCAGGCAGGCAACCAGGGCCAGGCTGACCAGCTCGTCTACATTGACCTTTTTATTCCAAAGCCCCTGAACAGCACCGATTATTATGGGCAAACCATTTACAGCCATGGACAGCAGCAACAGCATATCAGCCGCTGCTTCCGGCCCCAGATCCCTGGACTGCAGCAAAAAGCCGCCAAGAGCCGCCATACCCCCGCCCAGAGTTACATAAAACTTCCTGGCGCTGAACAGTTCCTGATATACGCCAAGACTTGAAAACCTGCCGATCATGAATCCTCCTGAAAAAGCTTTATACTCAAAATAGTATACACTCAAGCATTTTGATTCTCAAGCTAATTTTAAAGGCGGATAACTGATGTCTCTAAGGAGTGGAAATTTTGGCTATTGACGACTTTGGACTCAGGGCCCATGGGCTGGAGTATGGATGAGGATTTTGCAGCCATTCAGGAGGTCTAAATGGCGATTGCTTGCGTCCCGCCTATGGGGACTGTTTCTGGGCTTTGTACTAACTGAATTGGTGCACTGATTTCTTGCGCCGGCAAAGTTTTTACTGCTGCATTAAGCGGCTTGCTCGGTCTGTCCTCATGCCGGTTTCCGCGCCCCCTGAATGGTTACCCTTAGCACCACCAGGAGGATAAGCAAAGAAAAGACAACAAAATAAGGGCCTTAAATTCTGGCGGGGCTGGAACAGGGATTGCGTCCGCGACATATCACCTGCAGTGTCCACCGCAATCCCTGTTCCAGCCCCGCCGGACAGATAAGGCTTAAGCCGGGAAATTACAGCAAAGGTACGGGTTTGGCCCTTTTTAAGGAAAGCAGGGCTGGTTTGTTTCCAGCCCTGCTTTGCTTTGCAGCTCATTCCTGCTTCTGCCCCAGTCAGCAGATAGATGCTGACTGCTTTTACGGCTTTTCTGTCACCTGAAGCCAGAGAACTGCTTCCTGAGCCAGGCCTTTGCCCTTGAACTCGTCCTCAGGTCCCACACCCAGGGCGGCCACGCCCCACCAGCCTGCCTTTGGCAGCCCTATGGAGAATTGTCCATGAGCATCAGCCTTGATGCCCAGAACTTCCAGGTTGGGATTGTCAGTGGTGATTTCCGGGCATTTGGCAAAAGCATTGTTTTTCATGTCCGGATGGTGATTCAGATATTCCACTTCAAGTTCAGCATGAGGCACTGGCTTGCCGTTGGCCATG
>CAZHCY010000320.1:0-2870 GCA_964531185.1 uncultured Desulfovibrionales bacterium
TGCCGGGTAGTCCAGGGGGGGAATGCAGGGTGGCAGGGCAGGGGATGTGTACGGTACGGGGTCACAGGGCGTTGTCCGAGGGCAGTCTGGTGACGGCTTTGATGGATGTGTTGCAGGCCATGGTTATGAAGATCTGTTCCAGATCCGGTTTCCGGCCGGAAAGGATGTCTTTTAAGGCTTCAACTGCTTCCGGCAAAGACATGAAATCAGGGATGCCAGAAATAAGCAGGGCAGCCTCCTGCTGACGCTGAAGCCTGAAGCCCATATTGCGCAGCTTTCCCCATATGTGCTGGATTATTTCCTGTTCTGCAGGGTGCAGAGTTATTTTTTCAGGCAGCATCAGGTTTTTGACCACTGTTTTATTGAACCCCTGCCTGAAAGTCTCCAGCATGATTCTTTCGTGGGCTGCGTGCTGATCAACAATCAGCAAAGATCCCTGAGGATCCCTGAAAAGCAGATATGAATCATGGATCTGTCCCAGGTATTCCAGGCTGCTGGAGGCAAGGTTCCTGGAAGGTTTCCTGATCTCAATGTCTTTTTCCGGCTCAGACCTGCCCCTGGTTCTGGGCTCAGGCCACAGATCCTTAAAACCTGATTTTTTTTCCCTCAGCCTGGCAACAGTGGCCTCCTGCTCTTTGGCTGCTCTGAACCGGGAGTATTCTTCCCGGGACTGCTGCTGAAAGGCATAAGTCAGGGATTGTGAATCAGGATCAGCGGTTTTATTGTCAAAAGAGCCTGAGACCGGATAGATATTCCGGTCCAGACATGAACGCAGGGCCCTGACCGTCAGGGAAAAGAGCTCCTGTTCATTGCTGAACCTGACCTGGGTTTTGGCAGGATGGACATTGACATCCACCATGTGAGCAGGAACAGATATAAAAACCACTGCCTGGGGAAATTCCCTGGACTGAACACGGCCCTGGTAAGCTTTTTTGACCGCAGAAAGAAGCATCCGGTCGCTCACAGGCCTGTTGTTCACATAAAGCCAGATCCGGTCCCCTCTGGGCTGAACGCTTTCCGGACTGGAGGTCAGCCCCTGGATGCCGATATCAGCATCTTGCAGGCTGAAATCCCTTAAGTGTTCACATATAGTCGGGGGCCAGACGGTTTCCAGTCTGGCAGCCAGGTTCTGTCCCGGATAAAAGCGGTACAGAGACCTGGATTCTGAAAACAGCTCAAAATCAGTTTCCGGATGAGCCAGAGCCAGGCGGATGAATGATTCCACGCATTTCTTGCTTTCCGTAGCTTTGGTTTTCATGAATTTGAGCCTGGCCGGGACATTGGCCAGAAGCTGCTCCACCCTGATCCTGGTGCCGGGATTCATGGACACCGGTCCTTGTTCAGCCGGTTCACCATAGACCAGGTGGATAAAATTCCCGGAGTCCTGGCCCCTGGGGCACGAACTGACAGTCATTCTGGAGACCGAGGCTATGCTTGGCAGGGCTTCTCCCCGGAACCCAAAGCTGGAAATGCCGGCCAGATCGTCCATGCTGCTTATTTTGCTGGTGGCGTGTCTGGTCAGGGCCAGGGTCATATCCTCAAAAGGCATGCCATGGCCTGTATCAATGACTTCAATGAGGGTCTGTCCTCCGGATTCCAGAAAGACCTGGACAGAATCAGCCCCGGCGTCCAGGCTGTTTTCCATGAGCTCCTTGACCACGCTGGCCGGTCTTTCCACAACTTCGCCAGCTGCTATCTGATTCTGCAGTCCCGGGGGGAGAACCTTGATGGGTTTCACTTTTCAGCCTCCGAATGTGCCCAGGTTGAGCAGATTCACCCTGGCTTCAAACCTTCGGTCGTAGTCGGTTTCCGTAAAATTGAATTCCAGGCTGTAGCACTGATGTCTGTAAGTGATGTTAAGACCCTGTTCCAGGGTTTTATCCCTGTCCAGATCCCGACGGTAAATAAAAGCGGCTTTCCAGTTCTCCAGAAAGTTAAGGCTCAGACCTGTTTCAGCAATGCTGATTTCCTGGTTTATGCGGCGTTTGAATTCATGGATTTTGTCCAGAAAGTCCAGGCTGAACCATGTGCTTGCCTTGTCTGGCCAGTCAAGGGTCAGGCTGTGTTCATGTTCGGTTATCCGGTTTTCATAGGGAGAATACCAGGTTTTGCTGCTCAGGGAAATATATTGGCCTGGATTGAATTCCGCTTCAGCCATGATGTCTGAAAAAGGTCTTCTTGGATACAGATCAAGTTCAGTGTTGCGCCTGGCCTCTCTGAAGTCAAAGGACTGTTCCAGCTTGATCCGGAAAAAATCATGATATGCGGTTGCTGCTGCGGGCCGGCCGCTGTTCATGTCCAGACTGACGGAATCGGTTCTGGAAGTAAAAGTATTGCCCAGGGTATAGGTCAGCTCTTCCCTGGGGCTGATCCTGTCCAATGAGTCAAAAAGCGGATACTTGTCCTGATTTTTGTCAGAAACGTAGCGGAAATCTATTTCCGGTCTTATGCTGTGCCTGATCTTTGTCCGTCTGGAGCGTCCGGCATTGGCTTCCGTGACCTCCAGGGGCCTGTTCAGGGTAAAGACCCTGGAAAGGTTGGAATAGGCATTAAGTTCGAAATCCAAAAGCCCCCTGGTCTGAAAATCATGATCAGTGTCGCCTGAATCCGGATGATTTTCAAACCTGTCCACCATCCAGACCGTCTGTCTATAGCCCATGGACGGAGTAAGGGTGACCCGGGGAAGATCCAGGGGCAGGCTGATTCTTGGATGCAGGTCAATCCTTCCGGCCCTGGTGCCGTATTCCCTCCAGAAATATACAGCCTGGCTGGAACCTTCCACCTCCAGAGAGGAAGAGCCCAGCGGCGTTCTGAACAGGTTGAAATTTATTTCAGGCAGTCTCTGTAAAGTAGGGTTCAGACTGGAGGAT
>CAZHCY010000321.1:0-2854 GCA_964531185.1 uncultured Desulfovibrionales bacterium
CCTTAACAGTGTGGGTTACGGCTTGACAAGTCCTGGCCAGGGTTTATTCCTATTGAGCGCTTTATTTTGGAAAAGAACCGCGAGTTTTTTTTTAAGGCCTGAATAAAGCTGCACAGGATTTTCATTAAATGTAGCAGTTTAGCTCTTTTTAAGGAAAGCAGGGCACAGGCTCTCCCAGCGCCTGTTTTTTTGGGTTGATGTAAACACCGACTGGGAAAAACAAGCGCTGGGAGACCTTGTCCCCGTGCCTCATGCAAAGGGCTGAACTGTTACCATTGAATTTTCTTCTTGACCTGACAGAAGAAGTTAAGTTAAAAATTTTTGTTTATCTGGATTTTTGAGTAAAAAGATTTCTATTCATGAGTGTCCCCCCACGGGAGTGCCCTGGAAGTAAATTTTAAGAAGCATACTGGATTTTTTGTGACAGTTTAGCCCTTTTTAAGAAAAGCAGGGCACAGGCTCTCCCAGCGCCTGTTTTTTATTAATGTAAGAGACAGACCTGGAAAAACAAGCGCTGGGAGGGCCTGTGTCCGTGCCTCATGCAAATGGCTAAACTGTTACGATTTTTTTAAGACCTTTGGTGGATCAGGCCGCAAAGTTTTATTTTCAGTCAGACTTGATCTGAATTTCTACCTGGAGGAAGTCGGCAGTTTAAACTGGAAATGTTTTTTAAGGGACAGGAATTCTTATCCGCTTTAAAAATGCTGAACCAGCTTTTTTTGTCTTGTTCAGAATTTTTTTTGTCCTGGCTTGCCTGATATCTGCGGCTTATGCAGCCACAGGCCTGGTAAACATAACTCACAAGATGAATCAATAAATAACAAATTAAATTGAAGAGGTAAATATGGCCAGAATCACTGTAGAAGATTGCCTTGAGCAGGTGAACAACCGTTTTCTTCTGGTACAGATGGCAGTCAACAGGATCAAGCAGTACCGGGAAGGCTATTCTCCCCTGGTGGAAAGCAAGAACAAGCAGATAGTCACTGCTCTTCGGGAAATTGCAGCAGGCAAGGTAATGCCTTCTAAATCAATACATAAAGCCGGAGTCAGGGTTGATTAAACATGGCTTCTAAAAGAGATTATTATGAAATTCTCGGTGTGTCCAGGCAGGCTGGAGATGAAGAGATAAAAAAGGCCTATCGCAAGATGGCCTTTAAATATCATCCGGACCGCAACCCAGATGATCCCCAGGCAGAGACACTGTTCAAGGAAGCTGCAGAAGCTTATGATGTATTGAGGGATCCTGAAAAAAGGCAGCGTTATGATCATCTTGGCCATGCCGGGCTGAATAACAACGGTTTTGACGGTTTCAGCAGCACTGCAGACATTTTTAATTCTTTTTCCGATATTTTCAGCGATTTTTTCGGTTTCGGAACCAGACAGTCGGCTTCAAGACCGCGGGCCGGAGCTGATCTGCGCTATAACCTGAACATCTCCTTCAGGGATGCAGCCAAGGGTACAGAAGTTGAGCTGGAGCTGCCCAAGAGAAGTGTGTGTGAACGCTGTGAGGGTCAGGGTTCTGAACCAGGTCATTCAGCTGAAACCTGTGCTCATTGTCAGGGCAGGGGCCAGGTTCACCGGTCCCAGGGTTTTTTTCAGGTGGCCATGCCCTGTCCCATATGCCGCGGTCAGGGCCAAATAATCACTCATCCCTGTTCTGAATGTTCAGGCCGGGGAATTGTCACCAGAAACAAGACCATCAAGGTCCGGGTTCCCGCAGGAGTAGACAACGGCAGCAGACTGCGGCTGAGAGGTGAAGGGGATCCAGGTGAAAATGGAGGCCCCAGCGGCGATCTTTATGTGGTTTTGTATATTGATGAAGATGAGGTTTTCAAAAGACAGGGACAGGATCTCATCACCAGCGTGGATATAAGCTTTGTTCAGGCCATTATGGGCGATAAGATTAAAGTTCCCACCCTGGATGAACCCATCAGCATGGAAATCCCCAAAGGTACTCAAAGCGGAAAGGTTCTTCAGCTCAAAGGCCTGGGCCTTCCTCATCCCGGCACTCCGCATAAGGGTGATCTGCTGGTTCAGGTCAATGTTCAGATCCCCAAAAAGATCACCAAGAAACAGGAAGAACTGCTTATGGAATTTCAGAAGCTGGAAGATCAGAAGGCAGGACGGAAGGTTAAAAGTTTTTTTAAAAAGGTCATGGGAGAGTAAGAGTTGCAGGAACAGGAGTAATCGACTAATGTGGATGCCCAAGGGCAGGTGCATATGGTTGATGTGGGGCATAAGCCCTGCTCAGCCAGAACAGCCATTGTCCGAAGCCATGTCCGGCTCAGTCCTGAAACCTTTTCCCTATTGAAAAAGGCTGCTTTGCCCAAGGGAGATGTGCTGGTCACGGCCAAAATCGCCGGGATAAGTGCAGCCAAGGAAACCAGCCGTTTGATCCCCATGTGTCACCCGGTTTTTCTTTCTTATGCAGATATCCGGTTTGAACTTGATGAACAAAATTCCACCATCCAGGTTGAGTCAGAAGCCAGGACCACATCTTCCACAGGGGTGGAGATGGAGGCCTTTGTTGCAGCCCAGACAGCCTGTCTGACCATATATGATATGTGCAAGGCAGTACAAAAAGACATTGTCATCAGCGACTGCAGGCTGGTTTATAAAAGCGGAGGCAGAAGCGGGACATACACAGCTTTGGGATTTAAGACGCCTGCTAAATAGTGCTTATGCGTCAGAACTGCTTAAAAAAGTAACAGTTCAGCTCTTTTTGATGCAAGAAACAGACTTAGAAAAACTGTAACAGTTCAGCCATTTGCATGAGGCACGGCTTTCTGCCCGGAGGCATACAGCCCGGAAGGGGACTGGCCCCCCCAGAGCTGGTCTTTCCAGGTCTTTGTCC
>CAZHCY010000322.1:0-2828 GCA_964531185.1 uncultured Desulfovibrionales bacterium
GACATCGGCCTTTCACGCCGGTAACAGGGGTTCAAATCCCCTTGGGGACGCCAAATAAAATCAAAGGGTTATAGTTAATTTGGCTGTAGCCCTTTTTTGTTTTCCACCCTATTTCCAACCTGCAAAAGAAATCCTGCACCTTTCTTCAAAATCAATATCTGGTATTTTCTGATCAGCCTTATAGCTGTGATCGTTTTTCATGAGTAAATAATTGTTGATGGTCAAATGACTGCTCCAATCATCATTCCCATACCCAATCCTCCAAGCCCTTCCTCCGAGCGATTTCTGAGCTCTACATTGCCCTTAAAAATGGCATAACCACGTCACTAGCCCTGGCCCTGGCCAAACTTTTTCTGGCATGCCTTGCCCTCGTCCTTACCCTGCTCTGAACCTTCAGAACTTCCAAAGTTTCAGCCGCCCTTGAGCCCGCACATGGGCAGGATTTTAACGAGGGCGTACATCAGGCCTGCCAGGGCAAGCAGGCAGACAAGAAGGATTATCGTTGTTGTCATGGCTTGTTCTCATAATATGTTAAAAATTATGTGTTTTCACTAATATTCAGGCGCATCAAGGCCAAATAGGGGCCATTCCTACTCCATCCCCAGCCCCTTGAACACCGCATCCACTGGATCAGCGTAAAAGCTGGTCTGGAATTTGGCAAAGAGCTCACCCGGAATGGTGGGGATGTCTCCAACACTGCTCATGGGTATAAGGACCCGTTTGGCTCCTGAATCAAAGGCAACCTGCAGGCACGCAGCCAGGTTGTCCGCCGGGATAATGCTCCCGCCAAGGCTCATATCGCCCACAACCACCAGGCTGCCCAGAACAGGCCTGCCCATGAGCCCGGAACACAGGGCAATGAGGCAGGGCAGGGTCATGGAAAGATTAGGGCCGTTGTTATTCATATCCACTATATGCAGATGAAAATCTTTTTCTCCAGGTTTGCTGGTTGCGCTGATCCTGGATGAGTGGGCTTTGAAATAGTCAAAAGCCACCTTGATGGGTTCACGGGCCTTGCTGCCTGCTCCAACTCCTGAAATGGACAGTTTGCCGTTGCCGGAAGTAACCTGGGTCTCTATCCTGTACAAGCCCAGATGACCATTGTCCCCTTCGCCCACAGTGTGCAGGGTCCCCGGGTTGGGAGGCCCTTCAGGGATAAGAGAGCTTCCGCCCTGTTCCGGCACACTGACGAATTTTTCTTCCCTGGTTTCCTTGTCAATATAGCTGAAATGCACGTCATAAAACTCCATGCCCCCCAGTCTTTTGAGCTGCTCCTTGACTCTTCTGCGTGATTCCAGGGCGTATTTGAGGCATTTCTCCACGGCCTCCTTGTCATACTCCCCATGGGGATAAAGCAGCTTGAGCAGACCGGACACGCCTTTGCGCACGGCAATGGTGTCGCGCTGGTTCAGGTTGTTGCCTATGATAAAATACTTATCAATGGCGTCGGCAAAGGTGGTCTTGCGCATTTCCCGGAAATATTCAGCCATGTAGTCAACAATCAGTCCATAAAGATTGGTGAAATACTCAGGCCGCATCTTGGGTATCTCCCAGCCGGGGATATAAAAATGCATGCGGTCAAAAAAGGCAGTATCAATCATGGCCTCAGGGAAAGGAACAAATAAATGACTGGTCTTAAGCAGGCTTTCCACGCTCTGGTTCAGGTTGCCCACAAAGACCATGGACGCATCAGCGCTTATAGCGTCCCGTCCTCTGGAAAAAGATCCAGATGCCATGAAATCCTTCATAATCTGCACCCCGTCCTTGTCCTTGAACCTGATCCCGGCCACCTCATCAAAGGCTACCACATCCCAGACTCCCACCAGGCCCACCCTGTTGGAGTTCATGTTGTAGAAAAGGTTGGCCACCGTGGTCTGGCCGCCAGAGACCAGAATGCTGTTGGGGCTGATTTCTTTATACACATGGCTTTTGCCCGTACCCCTGGGACCCAGCTCACAGACATTGAAATTATTTTCTACTAAGGGAATCAGTCTGGCCATGAGGTGCCATTTGGCCCGGTCGTCCATGGTTGTGGGTTCAATGCCGGTGGAACGCATGAGTACGTCCAACCACTGCTCCCGGGTGAATGCCTTGCGCCCGTTATAAACCGTCTGCATATCCATATTGGGCATCTGGATGGGCTTTAATTCACTGATGGAAAAGGGAGACCCTTTCTGGCCTTCCTCGTAAAAATAATTGATGGAGATGATGCACCAGATACCGCCCATAAGCAGCTTGTCGAATTCCTTGACGATATTGGTGGTAATCTCAACCCCGCGGACTCCAAGGTTGGACAGAAACGCCTCATAACAGTCCCTGCGTTCATTGAGGGTGACAGTGACTTTGTCGATAATCTTGAAGCTGCCCCGTTCTCTGATAATGGATTTGACTTTTTCAGCTTCATCCGGGCGGACATAATTCTGGGAGAGAATATCCTTGACGCTTTTGATTCCTTCCTGAATGACATCTTCATCATCTGAAGCACAATAAATACCCAGAAGGTATTCCAGAACATATACCGGGACATTGGCACCTTCTTTGAGCAGCTTGGTCAGGTCTTTGCGGACCACCTTGCCCTGAAAGTGTTCATTAAGCAGGGTGTCTAAGCTGGGTGATGTAGTTTCCATGAATAAATTTTTTCCCTTTTGCTGAGCTATTCAAATAAATCAGGCTTTGACCTTGCCAAGTCCTGTTTGCCATGGATGATAGCCAGGACGTGAATGTCTTCTCCTGAAGATTCATAGATGAGCCTGTAGGAGTAAATAAATATTTCCCGAACATTGGATTCTCCAATTTCAGGGACTTTTCTGCCCATTTGGGGAAAAGCA
>CAZHCY010000323.1:0-2804 GCA_964531185.1 uncultured Desulfovibrionales bacterium
TTAGCCGTTTGCATGAGGCACAGGGACTGGCTCTCCCAGAGCTTGTTTTTCCAGGTCTTTGTTTGCATCAGCCCCAAAAAGCGCTGGGGTGCCTTGCTTTCCTTAAGATCGGTCTGAACTGTTACAGAATTGTTTTGATCAGCCGCCCAGGCTCCTTGAAAAGTTGCATTCAGACCGGTGAAATTAAAGCCTGTCAATGAGATGATCAACAGGTCCCTGTCCCTGGCCCAGATCAAAGCTCATCTCCAGAGCCTTCTGCAGATAATCCCTGCCCTGGAGCACAGCCTGCCCCATCTCCAGCCCCAGGGCCAGATTGGCGGTAATTGCAGCGGACAGGGTACAGCCTGTGCCATGGGTATTTCTGGTATCTATTACAGGACGGCGTATGGGCACCGGTTCCGAACCTGCGATTCCCAGCCAGTCCACCATCCACTCTTTAGCCTGAAAATGGCCTCCCTTTAAGAGCACAGCACCGGCTCCCATATCCAGAAGAATCCTGATGGCCCGGGCTGCTTTTTCTTCAGAATCAATGCTGGCAATCCCGGTCAGAAGTTCTGCCTCAGGTCTGTTGGGCGTAAGCAGAGCAGCCAGAGGAATAATCTGCTTCTTCAAGGCATTCACTGCACTGTCTTCAAGAAGCTTGTGACCGGTCTGGCTTACGCTGACAGGATCCACCACCAGCGGAATTTCAGCCCTGGACAGCCTGGAGGCCGCTTCTGAAATTATTTCCGAGGAAAAAAGCATGCCTGTTTTGGCCGCCTGGACAGGGAAATCTTCCAGAACGCTGTCCAGCTGCAGGGCGGTAAAGCCTTTTTCAGGCACTGATATGCCCTTGACTCCCAGGGTATTTTGAGCCGTGAGAGCGGTTATCACACTTGTGCCGTACACTCCGTGCACGGCAAAGGTTTTCAGGTCCGCCTGTATACCGGCTCCGCCGCCGCAGTCCGAACCGGCCACAGTCAAAGCGCATGGTCTGGATGGGGACATGTTTGCCTCCGTCGCCTCTGTCCGGCTATGGAAAAGTTTAAGGCGCTTCAGGTTTTTCGTTTCTGAATTCTGGCCCAGGCATCCCGCAGGGTCACTGTCCTGTTGAAAACAGGCCTGCCTGGTTCAGAATCCGGATCAACACAGAAATATCCCAGCCTTTCAAACTGAAATTTCTCACCGGGATTTACTTTTGCCAGGCTTGGTTCAGCAAAGCAGGACTTTGCCACTTTCAGGGAATCAGGATTGATATGGCTGACAAAGTCCACTCCTTTTTTCTCATCTTCGCCTGGATTGGCCTTGCTGAACAGGCGATCATACAGCCTGACCCGGGCTTTGACAGCGTGGGCTGCCGAAACCCAGTGCAAAGTGGCCTTTACCTTGCGGCCGTCCGGGGCATCACCCCCTCTGGTAGCCGGATCATAAGTACAGTGAATTTCCTGGATTTCACCGCTGTTCTGGTCCTTGAGCACATGAGTACAGGTAATAAAATAGGCATATCTGAGCCTGACTTCCCGTCCCGGGGCCAGCCGGAAAAATTTCCTGGGCGGATCCTCCATGAAATCATCCCTTTCAATATAGAGTTCCCGGCTGAAGGGAACCAGCCTGGTCCCCATGGATTCATCCTCTGGATTATTCACAGCCTCCAGCTGCTCTTCCACACCTGCCGGATAATTGGTTATTACCAGCTTCACAGGGTTAAGCACGGCCATGGCCCTGGGAGCCCGGATGTTCAGATCCTCCCGGATGCAGTATTCCAGCATGGACATATCCACAATATTGTCGCTTTTGCCTACTCCGATGATTTCGCAAAACTTTCTAATGGAAGCCGGAGTATATCCCCTGCGTCTGAGTCCTGACAGGGTGGGCATCCGGGGGTCATCCCACGCATCCACATACCCCTCGTTCACCAGTCTGGACAGTTTGCGCTTGCTCATGACAGTGTAATTGAGATTAAGCCTGGCAAACTCTATCTGCTGAGGATGGCACTTGACCGGCAGCTGCTCCAGTATCCAGTCGTAAAGGGGCCTGTGGTCCTCAAACTCCAGGGAACACAGGGAATGGGTGATCCCCTCAATGGAATCAGACAGGCAATGGGCATAATCATAGGTGGGATAAATCCGCCAGGAATCTCCGGTCCGGTGATGATCGGCATTAACTATTCTGAAAAGCACAGGATCACGCAGGTTGATATTGGGCGAAGCCATATCAATCCTGGCCCGGAGTACATGCTGCCCTTCCTGGAAACTGCCCTGTCTCATGCCTTTAAACAATTCCAGATTTTCTTCCACAGACCGGTCCCGATAAGGACTGTTCCGTCCCGGTTCAGTCAGGGTGCCCCTGTACTGCCTGATCTCTTCCGGGCTCAGACTGCACACATAGGCCTTGCCTCGTTTGATGAGCTCTACTGCAAATTCATAAAGCTTCTCAAAATAATCAGAAGCATGGTACAGATGCTCCCCCCAGTCATAACCCAGCCAGTGGACATCATCCAGGATGGATTGAACAAATTCAGGATCCTCTTTTTTGGGGTTGGTATCGTCAAAACGCAAATGACAGCGTCCGCCGTAATCTTCTGCCACCCCGAAATTAAGACAGATTGATTTGGCATGACCGATGTGCAGGTAACCATTGGGTTCCGGAGGAAAGCGGGTTACCACAGAATCATGCTTGCCCTGTTCCAGGTCCTTTTGAATAATCTCCCGTATAAAGTTGGTTTTATAAGTCTTGTCCATTCCTGTTCCTGATTAAGGGTGATGTAACAGTTAGCCGTTTGCATGAGGCACGGGGACTGGCTCTCCCGTCACCCACTTGGCAAT
>CAZHCY010000324.1:0-2780 GCA_964531185.1 uncultured Desulfovibrionales bacterium
CCCCAAGTATTGACCATCAACCGATAACTGATAACTGATAACTGATAATATTTTTTTACGGAGAACTTATGTCAAAGAATATCATGATCTTATTGGGCATTGTTTTGCTTTTTTCAGCCGGCGCTGCCCAGGCTTCTGACCTGGCCGAAAAAATCCAGACCCGTTACGAGGGCATTGAATCTTTTCAGGCCGGATTCACCCAGATCCTGACCAATTCCGCCACTGGAGAGCAGGAAGAAAGAAGCGGACAGGTCTCTTTTCAAAAACCTCTGCTGGTGCGCTGGGAAGCGCGCTCTCCCCAGGAGGAAATCCTGGTTATCAATGATGATGTGGTCTGGAATTATTTTCCTGCAGACCAGGAGGTTTACAGATATCAGACAGATGAAGTCCTGACCTCCAGAACCATGATCAGGTTCATTTCCGGCCAGGCTGAACTAACCCGGGAATTTGAAGTTGAGAATCAGGGAAGGGAACATGGTCTGGACAAGATCAAGCTGGTGCCTGTGGAGCCTGATGCGAATCTGGTTCTGGCCTATATCTGGGCTGATGAGGAAGGTCTTATGCAGCGGGTTCTCCTGGTGGATTTCTTTGGCAACGGCAACGAGCTGAGGCTTGAAAATATTGATCTTGATCCTGAATTTGAGGAGGGGTTTTTTGAATTTACCCCGCCTGAAGATGCTCAGATTATTGAGGAAGACAACGAGTCATGATCCATCATCTTCACATTTCGCGTCAAGCGCGAAGTGTGAAGATGATTCGAGACCCAGAGGTCAGAGAACAGCTGGGGATACAAGGAATGCCCGGCATGGATATGAATAAGCATTAAGAATGAAGAGAAGAAGATTTATCCACGAATCTGCACGAATTTTCACGAATCAAGAATGAAGAAGGAATTTTATAGTCCGCTGATCGCGGACAATAAAGGATTTCATCCGCTGGCGCGGGGATAAGGACAAAGGATATTGGGCATACGTCAAAAGAAAGACTACACCAGAGGACTTACGTTCAGCTTTTCCTATGGAAAGAATGCTGAACAGGGCACCCAGAACCGGGAACGATAATCTTTGAACACTTCACAATGTTATAAAATCCTCGGGGTTGAACCTGGAGCTGATCTGGAGGCTGTGCGCAGGGCCTACCGGGATCTGGCTTTTAAATATCATCCTGACCTCAATCCTGACGACCCCCAGGCCGGGCTGAATTTTCACCGCATAAATACAGCTTATGTAACTTTGAGCGATGTGCTCAAAAATCAGAAGCCTGAAGCCAGAGCCAGGGAAAAGGCCAGGACTTCAGCAGGGTATACCTCTTCCAGAGCTTCCAGGCATTATCAGCAGCAGGCAGGTCAGGCCTCCAGGGAGACCAGGCGGGAAAAGCAGACCAGGTTTCATCCTGATTCAGGCCGTAAGAAATTCTTTTACCGCCAGGAGGAAATCCTAAAAGATATTCTCAAAGACCCTTTTGCCAGGCAGGTTTTTGAGGATATCTTTCAGAAGATAAAAAAGGGCAAGGCTCAGGACTCAACTCCCAGGAAGATCAAAAAACGGACCCTCAAGCTGGAATGGGGCAAGCGCAGTTTTGAAATTGATCTGTCCCAGGGGCTGTTTCGCGGTGTTAGAAAATGGATGTCCACCCAACTGGATGATGAGCAGACTGTATATCTCAATCCGGCCAAATTAAGGCCCGGGGCCAGCATCCGCATCAATGTCCAGCGCCGCTGGTCCGGCCCTGCCCAGAGTGTAAACATTACCCTTCCGGATGACTATGTGGTGGGCCGGCCGGTCAGGCTCAAGGGGCTGGGCCGGAAGATAGGTCCCTGGAAAGGCGATCTTTACCTGAGGCTTCTGGCTGGATGAGCAGTTCCCTGAGACTGAACAAATTCCTGGCCCGGGCAGGAGTCTGCTCCAGGCGCAAGGCAGATGAGCTTATTGCCCGGGGAGCGGTCAGGGTTAATCATGAACCGGTCCGACAGATGGGGATAATGGTTGATCCGGGCCGGGATGTGGTTACAGTGGAGCATAAGGTAATCACATTGATGCCCTCAGCCGACACAACCTATCTTATTCTTAATAAACCGCCTGGAGTGGTAACCACGGTCCATGATCCTGAAAAACGAAGAACAGTCATGGATTTTGTGCCCAATGATCACAAAAATAAACGTCTGGTCCCTGTGGGCCGGCTGGATTTTTTTTCCCAGGGACTGCTGCTTTTGACCAATGACGGGCCTCTGGTGCACAGGATGACCCATCCTTCCTGGAAGCAGCCCAAGGTGTACCAGGTTACGGTCAGGGAAAAACCCTCCAGAAAAGCTCTTGACATCGTGGCTGCGGGCATGACCCTTGCCTGCGGGCAAAAGCTGGCTCCGGTCCAGGCCAGGATTATCAGGAGCCAGGACCAGGCATGGGTTTTGGAAATGGTTCTTTACCAGGGAATCAACCGCCAGATCAGGCGCATGTGCCAGGATCTGGGCCTGACCATCCTGAAACTGGTCAGAAGCGCCCAGGGGCCATTGTCTCTGGGCAATCTGCCTGAAGGGAAGACCAGAGAGCTGAGTCCTGCAGAAGTCAGGTCCCTGAAAAAGAGCTCCGGGATGGCAGATTGACTGGACAATAAGAGGATCTTGTGCAACATCCTGAAATTAAATCACTTTTACAGGCTTCAGTCTTTCAGCTGCACTTGAACTTTAACTGTCTGAAGGCGGCTGTTCACCATTATCAGCTGGAAATGACCTTTGCAGACGAAAATAATAACTGTGCTGCACAGATACAATGTTTTTTCCC
>CAZHCY010000325.1:0-2766 GCA_964531185.1 uncultured Desulfovibrionales bacterium
TGAAGAATCAGAATTCAATAATGATTTTGCCACCTGGTGCCGCAAACACCTCAATGAACCCGCCCTGGGCGAGCAGCTGTCAGTCATAGATCCGGTGGGTTACCAGGACATTGAGAAACTGCGGGAGGAACTGCTGGATGTAATTGATACCAGACTGGATCAGGATGAAGTCCCGCTTTTTCTGCGCTCTTCCCGTCCATTTGACTTTCTGCGCTCCCTGCTGGTGATCTTTGATACCGGCTTCAGACTCAACCATCCAGGGGATCTGCCCTTGGTTTTGCCCCGGCTTACCACAGGCAGCATCTTCTATCATTTCATTGACGCCCGGACAAGGCTGGCGGACGGAACCGATGATTTCAGCTTCTGGCTGGCCGGATTCGGCAGTGATTACGATGCCCTGCGCATGGAGCTGGGGGGAATTGATCCTTTTTTTTCCACCCTGAGTCAGGTCCAGCAGAAACTCACTGAAACCTGTAAAAACTTTTTGAACCTGGAGAATAAATCATGAACGGACTTCTGGAAGCATATTCCCAAGAGGCCGGCCGGGATGCCATTTTCCAGCTGCAGCAGCTGGCCGCCCATTTAAGGGATATGAAAATAGTACATGTCAATTCCACCCGCATAGGCGGAGGGGTGGCTGAGATCCTGGACAAACTGGTTCCCCTGAGCTGCGAACTGGGGCTGAAAACCAAATGGGAGGTAATCAAAGGCAATGAAGAGTTCTATCATTGCACCAAAGCCATGCACAACGCCCTGCAGGGACATCCAGAATCGGTTTCCAGAGAGCTGCTGGAGGTTTACCAACAAACCAATCGGGATAATGCCGCCAGAATGGAACAGGTCCTGAATGAGGCTGACTTTGTTTTCATTCATGATCCTCAGCCTGCGCCGCTTCTGGGACTCTGCCCCCATCGCCGGGGAAAATGGGTCTGGAGATGCCATATTGATGCCAGCCGGCCTTTTCGCCCCATGTGGCGCTACCTGAGCCAGCATGTATCAAATTATGATGCCAGCATTTTCTCCCTGCCTGATTTTGCCAAGGATCTTCCTCATCCTCAGTACATCATTCCTCCCAGCATAGATCCCCTGAGCAATAAAAATATCGAGCTTACCCCGGAAGAAATAAACCGGACGCGCACCAGCTTTCAGATAGACCCGGACAGGCCTGTGCTGCTGCAGGTTTCCCGCTATGACCGTTTCAAGGACCCGGTGGGAGTAATCCAGGCCTTTAAACTGGCCAGAAAATTCAATCCCCGCCTTCAGCTGGTTCTGGCCGGGGGGACAGCCACTGATGATCCGGAAGGAGCTGCAGTCCTGGAGGAAGTCAGAGCAGCCGCAGACAATGATCCTGACATCAAGGTTCTGCTGCTGCCCCCTGACGCCCACAAAACCATCAATGCCCTGCAGCGGGCTGCTGACATAATAATTCAGAAATCCACCCGGGAGGGTTTTGGTTTGACCGTGACTGAAGGTCTGTGGAAAGGCAAGCCGGTCATCGGCGGAGACACCGGCGGAATCCGCCTCCAGGTCATCAACTACCATACCGGGTTTTTGGTGCATACCCCTGAAGGCGCTGCCCTGCGCATCAGGTATCTTCTGCAGCGCAGAGACCGGATGCAGGAAATGGGAGTCAAGGCAAAACAGTTTGTCCGGGAAAAGTTTCTGCTCACCAGGCAGCTTCGCGAATATATGACCATAATGGTCGGGCTGCTGCACAACAGCGGCTACCGCATAGAACTGCACGGCTCCTGATTAAAAAGCCCGGCCGGGAAGATTGAGAGCCGGACCCGGTGCCACCTGACCTGATTTTTGTCCCTTTTTAAATTATTTGATGAAAAGACTGAAAGGCTGCAGAAAAAAACCGGCCCGCATGCACGGCATACCCTGGCCGGGCACAAGGTGCCTTTATGGCATATGCAGCCCAGACTCTAAAAAATAATTACTTGACAACCTGGACAAATATGTTTGAGAATAATAATCAAAGTCAGCTCGCACTGTTTTTTTTAAAACTTAATACTTGATATTGACATTCAATACCGCAATCATTTAGATTGCTTTAAACAGAAACCTGAACTGAAAGGAGGAATACCATGCTGACTAGAATTCGCGGACAAGACCGGAAAAAATCAGGACCAGATGCCCATGGTGGCTGCCGGTCAGACGGATTGAATACTCAAGACAGGGTAAAAAGTCCTGACCCGGCTGGGTAATGGCTTCCAGTACCGGATTCGGTCACCTATGGCCGGCCACAGGTTTAGAGACTGCCTGATCTGGGTTTTACGCTCAATGCTCTGCTGGAAATGGTGTGCTGCGCCGCTCTGGACTGTCCACTAAAATTTCAGGTGAAATAAAATTTATGTGACCAGGCGAAAAAAACCAAGGTAAGAGTTCAGCCATTTGCATGAGGCACGGCTTCCTGCCCGGAGGCATACGCCCCGGAGGGGAACTGGCTCTACCAGTGCTTGTTTTCTAAGTCTTTTTTTACATCAATGATAAAACAGGCCCTGGGAAGCCCTGCTTTCCCTGAAAAGGGCTAAACTTTTACAAACCAAGCTCACTGAAATTCATTAACCCTGACTTTTTAGTGACTTGCTCCGGATATCCAGTCATAAAAAAGAACCTTTATGTTAATCCTGTCAAAAAAACCCTGTAACAGTTTAGCCATTTGTATGAGGCACGGGGACTGGCTCTCCCGTCACTTGTTTTTCCTGAATCTGTGTTTACATCAATCGAAAAACAAGCGCTGGGGTGCCTGTCCCCTGCGCC
>CAZHCY010000326.1:0-2737 GCA_964531185.1 uncultured Desulfovibrionales bacterium
ATCCCTGCCTGAGGAATTTCAGAACCAGTACCTGACCCTTCTGTCCTTTAATGCGGAAAAAGCTGGACAATACTCTGCAGCGCTTCAGGCCTACCAGGATCTTCTGGAATCAGCCCAGGGCGCTGATCAGGGTTTTATAGAATATAAGATCAAGTCTTTGCAACAGAAATCCTGATTTTAAACCGTTAAAAAAGGAAGACATCCCATGAACCTTTTAGATCCCAAAGCTGGAGCAAAAGAACTGCTCCTGGGAAATGAAGCCATTGTCCGGGGTGCTCTCGAGGCCGGAGTAGGCTTTGTTTCCTGTTATCCAGGCACACCATCTTCAGAAGTGCCGGATACTTTTTTCCGCCTCTCGGACCGGGGAGAATACTATTTTGAATACTCTCCCAATGAAAAAGTGGCCCTTGAAACCGGTGGAGCAGCTGCTCTGGGAGGAGTTCCCACTCTGGTGACCATGAAGCATGTGGGAGTCAATGTGGCAGCAGATCCCCTCATGACCCTGGCTTACATAGGGGTCCCGGGCGGATTGGTGGTTCTGTCCGCTGATGACCCGGGGTGCCATTCCAGCCAGAATGAGCAGGACAACCGCTACTACGCCAGGCTGGCCGGCATGCCCTGCTTTGAGCCTTCCACAGCCCAGGAATGCAAGGAAATGACCAGAACAGCCCTGGAACTTTCAGCCAGATGGGAACAGCCTGTTCTGCTGCGAACCACCACCCGAATCAATCATCTTCGCGGCCCGGTTGATTTTTCCGAGATGAAACCAGCCAAAACCAAAGGTCGGTTCATCAGGAATCCAGGCAGGTTTGTTCCTATTCCGGCAGTGGCCCGGGTAAGGCACAAAGCCCTGACCGCGGCGCTGGAAAAAATCAGAACCGAGATCCAGGACTCTCCCTTTAACATAAGCTGGGGAGAAGGCTCCACAGGGGTAATTGCCTCAGGCGTGGCCAGGTCATACTTGAAAGATGTGCTCAAGTCCCGGCCTGACTTCCAGGTCAAAGTGCTGGAACTGGGCATAGCCTATCCCCTGCCTGACAAAACCATTCTGGATTTTCTCCAGGGACTGAACCAGGTGGTTATCCTTGAAGAACTGGAACCTATTCTGGAAAACGACATCCGCGTCCTCTGCCAGAAGAACGGCATTTCCATCACCATAATGGGCAAAGGAGAAACCCTGCCCCTGTGGGATGAATACTCCACCCTGTGCGTGGAACAGGCTTTGGCTGTCGCCCTGGGCCTTGAAACCACCCAGGATCCGGCCTGTGACACCGATGTGTCTTCGCTGCCCGGACGTCCGCCCAACCTCTGCGCAGGATGTTCCCACCGCTCGGTATATTATACCACGCGCCGGATTTTTGGAGATGATGCTGTCTATTCTTCGGATATCGGCTGCTATACCCTGGGCATTCTTCCGCCTCTCAAGTCAGCTGATTTTCTGCTGTGCATGGGCTCTTCAATTTCCAGCGGCTGCGGCATGGCCAGGGCAGTGGATCAGACGGTCATCGCCTTTATCGGAGATTCAACCTTTTTCCATTCCGGATTAACCGGGCTGGTCAATGCAGTATACAATCAGCATGAACTCATTGTGGTCATCCTGGACAACAGAACCACGGCCATGACCGGTCACCAGCCTCATCCCGGGGTTGATCAGTCCCTGTACGGACACAAGCCGGGCAGGATTGAAATCGAGCCCCTGGTCCGGGCCTGCGGAGTGGAGCATATCCGCAAGGTCAAGGCCCTGAATCAAAGCGCTTTGCACACTGCTCTCAATGAATTCAAAGAGCTGGGAGGGGTCAGGGTGCTCATTGCTGAAGATCCCTGCCCGCTTTACGCCAAGAGGGTTCTTGGAGTCAAAAGGAACAAAGTGGCCCGGGTGGAAAATTCAGGTCCGGATGCCATAAACTGTCTCAAAACTCTGGCTTGTCCGGCATTTTACATGGAAGATGAAACCATGAAGATCAATCCCGACGCCTGTGCCGGATGTATGGTCTGTGTCCAGATCTGCCAGGATATTAAACCCGCTTCCAGGAGCTGATACATGAAACCTTTGCGCGTATTTTTTACAGGAGTAGGAGGCCAGGGAACGCTTACCGCCACCAGGCTTCTGGCTGAAACAGCCCTGGAACAGGGGGTGGATGTAAGTGCCGGAGAAATTCACGGCATGGCCCAGAGAGGCGGTGTAGTTCACTCTTTTGTGCTGCTGGGAGGATATTTGAGCCCTAAAATTTCCAGGGTCGAGGCCCATGTCATTCTTGGCTTTGAACCCATGGAAACCATGAGAGCTCTGGGATTTCTCAAAAAAGAAGGCACTGTTTTAAGCAGCCTTGATCCCATCCCTCCCATAGCTGTATCCCTGGGCAATGAAACTTATCCATCCATGGAAACGATCCAGGAAGAAACCAGAAAATGCTCCCCTGGAGCAATCTTCATTCCCTGCATTCAGCTGGCCAGAAAAACCGGAGTAGTCCAGACTGCCAACACCGTACTCATGGGAGCTTTCTTTTCCATGGGCATCCTCCCCTTTGATCTGGACATTCTGCTGGAATACATCAAGAAAAGACTCAAACCCAAACTTGTGCAGGCCAATCTCGAGGCAGCCCGAATGGGGCCGGAGTTTATAAGCAAATCAGGGAAGCAGGGTTAGTTAGTGCAAGGCTCATGCACAATCTTCCAAAACACCTCTAACATTTCCCCCTCACCCTGGGATGGCAGCGTCCACTTCGCCAGGCCCCGG
>CAZHCY010000327.1:0-2733 GCA_964531185.1 uncultured Desulfovibrionales bacterium
CAGGATCAGCATGAATACACTTAAGATCAGGTTCAATGTGCAGTTTGACCGTGGTGGAAGAGCCGCTCAGGGAAAAGTTTACAGTTTCCTGGAGCAGGGCCTTGAGGTCAAAGGTTTTTTTAACGGGTTCTCCGCCGCGGGCAAAGGTCATGAGCTGTCTGGTCAGATCCCGGGCCCGGATGGAGGCGTTTTCAATCTTGTTCAGATTTTCCTTGAGATTCGAATCCTGCCCGGTTCTTTTCTGGCAGATGGAGGTGTTGGCCAGGATGACCGAGAGGATGTTGTTGAAATCATGGGCCAGACCTCCGGCCATGAGGGAGATGGATTCCAGTTTCTGGCGTTTGGCCATGGCCCTTTCGGTCTGGATTTTTGAGGTCAGGTCGGAATAGATGCAGAAAAAGCCTTTGAAGGACCCGCCAAAAGAGACCGGGATAAGCTGCAGTTCCACCTCCATGACTGTACCGTCCCTGGTCTTTCTTCTGGTTTCCAGACTCAGGCGCTGTCCCTGCAGGGCTTTCTTTCTCAGTCCCTGATTTTCTCCCATGAGTTCAGGGGGCATGATAAAGTCAGCCAGTTCCCGGTCCAGCAGCTCATTTTTGCTGTAGCCGAACAGTTCGGAAAAAGCGGTGTTGATATCCACCACTTTGAAGTTTTCATTGGAAAGGGCAATGGCTTTGGGCGAATTGTCAAAAAGCTGCCTGAAGAAGGCCCGCTGGATTTCCAGTTCCTGTCTGGCTTTTTCCTGGTCAGTGATGTTCCTGGCAATGAGCACCCCGTACCCGTTGGGTTTGAGAGGGACAATCTTGCAGTTGATTTCCACTGGAATCTGCTTGCCGTGCCTGGTGACGAGGCTGGTCCTGATAATGGTGGAGCAGATGTATTGCTGCCTGAAAAATCCGGCGATTTTTCCGGCCTGATCCTGGTTCATCAGGGTGGACAGAGGACGGTCCGCCATGCTGTCCGCGGAAATACCCAGAAGTGATTCAGTGGTTTTGTTGACATCAATGATTTCACAGGAAGGCAGGTTGATGAGGATGATCAGGTCATTGACATTGTCCAGCAGATTCCTGAACCTGGTGAGTTCATCCAGTCTGGTTCTGAGTTCCGGGTAATAACTCTTCTGCATGGAGCGCGGACCGAGCCCGATGAGCTTCTCCAGAGCCTTTTCCCGGCTGGCTTCATCAGATGGATTTGAGGTATATTTCCTGGACATCCTGGGCACTCATTGGTTTGGGATTGGTCAGCATGCAGGGATCATTGACCGCGTTTTCCGCCAGCCTGGCCACCATTTCTTTTTCCAGACCCATGGAACCCAGGGTGCTGGTCAGCCCGGCCTGCCTGTGCAGCTGGATCAGGGCGGTTTTAAGCAGGGGCCGGATCTCTTCCGGTGTTTTGCCCTGGGTGTCAATGCCCATGGTCCGGGCAATATTCAAATACCTTTCCCAGGCGCTGTCAAAATTGAAGTCAACCACATGGGATAATAATAAAGCATTGCACAGCCCGTGGGGAAGGTCCATCAGTCCGCCCAGGCTGTGAGCCATGGCATGAACCGCTCCCAGGATGGCGTTGGAAAAGGCCAGGCCGGCGTGGAGGCTGGCCAGCATGAGCCGGTCCCGGTAATAAATGCTGTCCGGATTCTGAACGCAGGCCACGATGTTTTCATTGACCAGCCTGATGGCTTCCAGGGCATGGACATCACTGATGGAGGAAGAGGCCAGGGAGACATAAGCCTCCACAGCATGGGTCAGGGCATCCATGCCTGTGGCTGCTGTGAGTTCCTGATCCATGGTCAGAGTGGTTTGCGGATCAATCAGAGCCATGTCCGGGACCACGGCTTTGCTCACAATGGCAATTTTGACCTGGCGGCTGGAATCATTGATGATGGCGAACTGGGAAACATCGGCTGAACTTCCGGCTGTGGTGGGAATGCAGATGAGAGGTGGAGAGGGAACTTCCACCTGGTCAATGCCTTCAAACTCCAGGATGTTTTTCCGGTTGGAAGCCACAATTCCGGCTCCCTTGGCCAGGTCCATGGGGCTGCCTCCGCCCACGGCCACAATGGCTTCACAATGGTTCTGCAGGTATGTCTCGGCGCAGTGCATGACCTCAGAGTCTCTGGGATTTGGGGAAACCTGGTCAAAATAAACATATTTCAGGCCGGCTTCCCTGAGGCTGTGCATGATTTCATTGACCCATCCGGCTTTATGCACCCCTGGATCAGAAACCAGCAGGATTTTTTTCACGCCCAGCCTGAAGACAATGTTGCCTGCCAGAAGTCTGGCCCCGGAGCCGTAGATGAACTCAGGAGCCACGAATTTGCGCAGATTGAGCTGTTCCCTTGACATGCCTGCCTCACAGGGTTGAACGATTTGAAGATGCACTTCCAGGTGGAATTTGCCTGGGCTGGACAAAGAAAAACCGGTAAAGTAAACCATGGCACAAGAGTCCGGGAGTTACAAGTATTTCCAGGCTGGGTTTTTTAGATTAATAAGCGTCCCACCCGGCATACCCGGGACCAGACCTGCAAATAACTGTCTGGAATTCCCTTGTTCCCAGGCTTCAGCCTGGGAACAAGAACCCGAAACTAATTTAACCATGGAGGACATGGAGAGCATGGAGTTGGCCGCGCCTGGAGAGTTATGCATACTCCATGTGCACCATGGTGATAAAAAATATTTTGGTAACAGTTTAGCCCTTTTTAAGGGCGCAGGGGACAGGCACCCCGTCACCCAC
>CAZHCY010000328.1:0-2732 GCA_964531185.1 uncultured Desulfovibrionales bacterium
AGCACACTGGTCAGGTTGTGTCCGTAAAAGAGATTATCCCCCAGCACCAGACAGACATCATCCTGGCCAATAAATTCCCTGCCTATGATGAACGCCTGAGCCAGACCATCAGGACTGGGCTGCACAGCATACGAAAAACTCATGCCAATGTCCTGCCCGTCTCCCAGCAGATCCTGAAACATGGGCAGATCCCTGGGAGTGGTAATGATCAGCACCTGCCTGATCCCGGCCAGCATTAGAACTGACAGGGGATAATAGATCATGGGCTTGTCATATACAGGAATCAGCTGCTTGCTCACCCCCCTGGTCAGGGGATAGAGCCTGGTTCCGCTTCCTCCGGCTAAGATGATTGCTTTCATGTTCCTGATGGGGTTAAGTTGATATTAAATGCTTTAAACTGAGCCTTTCAGCATAAATCAGCAGGGCTGCCCCGGGCAGATCCCGGCAGACTGATGTCCTTTTGTTGTCCAATATTCTGGTACGCCCGGAACAAACAGACTTTTCCGGTCTTAATGTTTCCCCCTGATCCGGGCCGTCAGCCTCCTGAAAATTTTGCCAGGCAAAACCAGCATGGCCAGGGCCGAAACAAGGCAATACATATCCAGACCCTGCCAAGTCAACCTTTTGATCTGAGGCAGCGGGCTGCTGCCTGCTTCTTTGGCCACTCTGGCCCAGCCTATGCTTTTGCGGTTGGCAAACCTGGCCATAAGCCTTTTCAAACCTGGATCATCCAGTTCTGACCAGCAGGACCTGACCCTGGTCAACACCGGATGAGGCCCCTGCACATTGTCGCTCTTGCCTGTAACCATATTCCCGGCATCAAGGTGATAAACAGCTGTGGGCTCAGGCAGGCGGACCATGGTCATCCCTTCCAGAAAAAGTCTTAGCCAGGTATCCTCGTCCCCTCCCCGCTGGGCCCTGCCCTGGGGAAAAAGCGGACATTCTCCAACCATTTTTTTTTTCAGGACAATGGTATTGGTGGAAATGAGCTCCAGACCCTTGAGCCTGGCTTGCAGGTAAGTGTCCAGGACATAAGCACCAGGAGCCTCGGGACTGGTCCGGGTATAGCTGTCCTTGATCCACTCCTGACCTCTGGCCAGATAAAATCCTGTAGCCAGGGCATCACTCTCGGGATGAGCAGCCAGATACTCATGAACCAGGTGCAGATGATGCTCAAGCCATTCATCATCTGCATCCAGAAAAGCTATCCACCCGGCCCTGGCCAGACTGATGCCCAGATTTCTGGCTGCGTAACCGCCCGGGCCAGGGACCATGCGCCGATATTTTCTGACCCTTGCATCCCTCACCCGCCTGATAAACTCCGGGCTTTTATCTGTAGAAGCATCATCAATAATTATCAGCTCAAAATCCTCAAAGCCCTGGTTGAGCACAGAATCCAGGGCCCGGCCAAGATGCCCGGCTTTGTTGTGCACCGGCATGATCACTGAAAAAAAAGGGGGCTTCATCTTGTTATTCTGAATCAACAGTTATGATTATCTGTAACAGTTCAGTCATTTGCATGCGACACAGGGACCGAATCACCCAGAAGTTTTTCTAAGTCTGTTTCTTCCAAGTAACTTGAATTGGATAATCAGTAAAATCAGCAAGTTATGCAAGGACCTCTTTTTGGCTTTTTGCAAGTCCAAACACTCAATTCCAGACAGTTACTCACAGGTTTGGTCCCGGGGGGACGCTTACATCAACCAAAAAACAAGCCCTGGGGTGCCTTGCTTTCCTTAAAAAGGCTAAGCTGTCAGAATTCTCTTGATTGCCATGCAAAAAATCCTACTGGAAATGATTCAGCTGAAGTCATCTCCGCAGGTTATTTTTGATCTCTGCTGTATGGTTTTTGCCAGAGCCCAAAAAAGTTTCTGCTGCAGGCTCTTTCTTTTCCAGCACAAAAAACCTGTGATAAGGGTTTTCATGCACCTGGAAGCTTTGGCGCAGGATAAAATATTTTTCCAGCCTGGTTCTGATGTTCTTCAAAGAATAACCCCTTTTATTGATCTCCCAGTAATGCTCTCCATCGAATTTATGCCTTGAGCGGGGAAACGGCAGGGGAAGCAGAACCTCCAGGGTCTTTGCTCCCGGAAGTTTGAAGGAGCAGGACATGACCCTGGAGGCATCCGGCAGAGACAGCACCACCCATTTCCGGGTGACCTCCCGCAGTTGGGCCAGACAAAGCTCAAAATCCTCAAAAGGCAGATGTTCCAGTACCTGAAAACAGGCTACCGCATCAAAGCTGTTGTTTTTGAAGGGTATAAACAGGCAGGAGCCTGCTGCATCCGGTTCAAGGCGAAAATCAATGTCCAGGGTAAATACCTTAAGCCCCCAGCTTTTCAAACAGGTACTGGTCAGTCCTGTGCCTCGGCCGATCTCCAGCACCAGCTCTGGTTCAAGATTCATAAGCAGCCGGATCTGATGCCAGAAGCTCATGAATCTGCGCTTATGCATATATCCGGCTTCCCAGTACATCCCCCGGACAACTGATTTTTGTGAGGGCATCATCTAACCTGCTTTTCTTAAAGCTTTGGCAGTCATACGCACGGGCAGCAGCAGGGACCTGGTCATCATCCATCCCAGTCCGGAAGTGGCGGGATGCAGAAAAAGAAAAAAATACCCGGCAAAGGCATAGGAGACCAGCGTGGCCAGGGCGGCCCCATACACTCCCATGTGTGGAATCAGGCCCAGATTGAGCAAAACATTGCTCAAAGCCCCCAAGCCGTGGCTGA
>CAZHCY010000329.1:0-2725 GCA_964531185.1 uncultured Desulfovibrionales bacterium
ACCTGGTACTGGGAGTCACTGATTCCCAGATAAACCTCTTAACGGAGACCCAGGCTCATGATAAAAGCGAAGAAAACTTCTCCCAGGTATTATCTGAAAGCAGCAACAGGGACAGTCCTTAGCCTGCTTATACTGTTGCCTTTGTCCGCCCTGGCCCAGGAACCCACAATCCCTTCCCTTTCCATGCAGTTTTCAGGGGGCCAGGCCTCCCCTGAAAAAGTATCCGTCACCCTGGAAATCATCTTCCTGCTTACGGTTCTTTCAGTGGCCCCGGCCATTGTTCTGACCGCCACCAGCTTTACCAGGCTGGTCATTGTTTTCGGGTTTCTCAGGCAGGCCATCGGCACCAGACAAATGCCCCCCACCCAGGTTCTGGCTGCCCTGGCCATTTTTCTCACTGTGGCCATCATGACCCCTGTGGGCAAACAGATCAATGATACTGCTCTTCAGCCCTATCTTAATGAAGACATAGGCTACAAAGAAGCCCTGACCAAGGCTGAAGCCCCTCTCAGGGAATTTCTGTTCAAGCATACCAGGGAAAAAGACCTTTCCATTTTTTACTCCATCACTGACAGCGAAAGACCGGAAACCAAAGAAGACGTACCCACCACGCTTCTTTTGCCGGCCTTTATCATCAGCGAATTGAAAACCGCTTTTCAGATCGGGTTTATGATCTATGTTCCGTTTCTGATTCTGGACATGGTAGTGGCCAGTATCCTTCTGTCCATGGGTATGATGATGCTGCCGCCGGTTATGATCTCCCTGCCCTTTAAGGTGCTTTTGTTTGTCATGGTGGACGGCTGGAATCTGCTCATGGGTTCCATGGTCAACAGCTTTGCCTGAAACTTCGCAGCATCAGCATCCATTAATCCTTTAGCCCACAGGAGTACTTATGACCCCGGATTTTGTAGTCGGATTCGCCAGACAGGCCATTGAAACCACCCTGCTTATAGCCCTGCCCATGCTTGGAACGGGTATGGTTGTGGGCATCACGGTGAGCATCCTTCAGGCTGCCACCCAGATTCAGGAAATGACCCTGACCATTGTGCCCAAGATCATCACCATCTTTCTGGTTTTTATTTTTGTGTTTCCCTGGCTCATGGACAAAATGATCACTTACACCACCAACCTCTTTATGAACCTGCCCAATTATATAGGCTGAGGATTCATGCTTCTTCTCCCCAGAATGTCTGAGGCGCTTCAGACTGAACCGGGATTCAGGGCGTCCATGGCCCTTTGCAGATGCCTCAGCCAGATAAAGGTGATGTTTTCAAAGGCGCCCAGTCCCTGCATGCACACCCTGGCCTCAATACCCCTGCTTCTCAGGGTGGACAGCCAGGAATCCGTCTGTCTCCCGGCCATGTCGTTCAGGGCGTGGTCGCCAGCCACCACCATAAGAGGCATGAGCAGGGCCTTTTTGATATTCATCTTTTTCAGCCTCAGCAAAACATCATCCAGGTCCGGTGTTCCTTCCACAGCTCCCACCAGGATCTTCTGATCATAAAGCCAGAAATGATACTGCAGGCCGGCATAATAAATATTGGCCGGATGGGTGCTGCCGTGCCCCATGAAAATAACAGCCTCATCCTCTGCTCTGTCCCCGGGAATATTTTCCAGCATGGCCAAAACAAACTGTTCCAGATCATCTGAATGGCACAGCAAAGGATCTCCCAGGCTTATTCTTTCCAGACCCTTGGGCAGGCCCTGGACATGATTGCAGACCCTTATCAGATCATGATGCTCCAGCCCGGGAATGATCAGCAGGGACTGAACCGCGGCCCGGCAAAATCCATGCTCTCCCATGACTCCCAGGGCCTGAAGCGGGGAAAGGGCCTCCTGGCTCCGGTCTCTTAATTTTTCCCGGACCACCTTGCTGGTATAGGCCCAGTAAATGCTGCAGCCGGGAAAAGCGGACTCCACCCGGTCCTGAATATCCTGGTAAACATGGTCTGCACCCGGCACCGAGGTCCCAAAGGCAGCCAGGAGTATGCCTGTTTTCTGCTGATCTGAATTCATGCTGCTGTTCCTGGTCATGTCTTTTGTTCCAATTGATCAAAACAGGGAATACAGTATTTCTGACCATCATAAAGACGGATCCTGGTCTCCATGGTCATTTCCCTGCAGTTTGAGCATTCATGGCTGTCCATGACCCTGGCCGGCCTGGGGGGACGGCACAGGATCCGGACCAGCTCAAAAAGTTTGTCAGGATCCTCTTCCATAATCCGTTTGATTTCCCTCTGCCTGAGCTGGGCCATGGTCTTTTTATCATCCCCGGACAGTTCTTCACTTTTTGATTTTTTCATCAACCGGCGCATTTTGTCTCTGTCCGGTCCTGAAGCTGAGGGATTGATCATTATGCGCACCGCCTGTTGATTCTCCGGGTCGTAAAAGGAAAAAGCCACCTTGCCCAGATCCCGGTGAATCAGGTTGCCCTTGCCAAAAGTACATCCAGTCAGATACTGAATGGCATCCACAGCGCACATGTCGGTCTCCACCACAGCTGTCAGACAGTCCCCCTTTTGTCTGTCCAGGGTGTTCAAAGCCAGTTCTGAAGCCCTGATGCCAATGCTTAGTCCGGGATAGTTATGACCATGAAAATCAATCACCTGATCAATCAGCTTTCTATCCAGAGTACAGGACATAGGCCCTCCTTATGAGTAAAAATACTTGTAACTTGACAGTCAAAAATTCTCTATCAACGTCTTGTATTTACAGACAATTTCCG
>CAZHCY010000330.1:0-2720 GCA_964531185.1 uncultured Desulfovibrionales bacterium
CAGGATCTCTGTCCGCCTGTCATGCCGGATGGTACTGGCCCATGATATTGAGGTAGGTGTCAGCGGGCAGTTCTGCGGCAAAAAAATCCAGCCACTGGTCAGAACCGGCCAGGTTGCCGGGCATGACCAGGTGTCTGATCATGAGTCCCTTGATGGCGATGCCCCGGGAATCCAGAACCAGAGGACCTGCCTGTCTGTTCATTTCCTGGATGGCTTTTCTGGCTGTTTCCGGATAATCCGCAGCCGCGGCAAATCTCTGGGCATGCTGTGTGTGGAAAAATTTGGCATCAGCCAGATAGATATCCACTATGCCCTCCAGCAGGGCCAGGGTGCTCAACCGGTCATAAGAACCGGTGTTGTAGACCAGCGGGATGCGCAGCCCTTTTTCAGCAGCTGTGCTCAGGGCTTCCAGAATGGGCAGGATCACGTGGGAAGGGGTGACAAGGTTGATGTTTTCAGCCCCTGCAGACTGCAGCTCAAGAAATATGCAGGCCAGGTCCTGAGGGTCAAGAGCCGGCCAGTCAGCCGGTTTGGCGCTTATGTCCTGGTTCTGGCAGAAAACACAGCCCAGGTTGCATCCAGCGAAAAACACAGTGCCTGATCCGCCCCTGCTCCGCAGGGGTTTTTCCTCTCCGAAATGTAGACTGCTGGAAGCCACTCCGGCCCTGCGCCCGATACCGCAGTAGCCAGTTTCGTTGTTCAGCCGGTTGACCCTGCATTTTCTGGGACAGACAATACACGGGGCGGACATTTCCCTGAAGCGGCGCACAGCCTGGTCCAGCCGTCCGCTGCCGTGGGCCTGGACATAGGCCGGCTGCCGGCCTTTTAACTTGTTTTGGGGGCCAGTCATGATCAATAACCGTTTTTACCGAGTTTTTGAGGCAGGATCCGTTTTTCATGGCCTTCAGACATTAAAAAAAATACCTGCTGCCTGGGCATCCTTCAAGCACTTTTTTCTTGAGTTCAAACCATTATCAGGGCAGGGTGAGCAAAAATAATCTGCTCAGGCATAAAAAGGCACTGAAGGCTGTTCCATTTACCTCTGGTATATGCCGTTAACAGAAGAAAGCAAGGATAATAATCTTTTTTTTATTAATTTTATCAGAAGGTTCAGGAGGGTAGTAAAATGTTTGTGGGACTGAAAATGTTGACTGAATTCCCCACTGTCACCCCGGATACTCTGATTACTGAAGCTGACAAGATCATGAATCAGAGCAATTTATGGATGCTCATGGTTGTGGAAGGGGGCAGATTCCATGGGGTGCTCAAAAAAGAGGATGTCAGGGCCACGCTGCCTTCGCCGGCCACTACCCTGAGCAGACATGAACTCAATTATATTCTGCATAAAATGACGGTCGAAAAAATCATCAGCAGAGATGTCCCCTCTGTACTGCCAGAGGCTGAAATCGAAGCAGCAGCCAGGACCATGTATGAACGCAAACTTGCCGGTCTGCCTGTCCTGGCGGCCTCAGGCAGGCTGGTGGGATTTATCAACCGGGATGTCATGCTTGATGTTCTGGTGGAGGAAATGGGCCTGGAACAGGGCGGATCCAGGATAGTTTTTGAAATTGAAGACCGCAAGGGAGTCATTGCTGAGGTGTCCAATCTCATTTTTAAAATGGGCATCAGCATCATTTCCACAGCCACGTTTTTTCACAACAGGAGCAGGATGGTGGTTTTTCGGGTGCAGACGGATGATCAGGGACCCATTGTCAAAGAATTGATCCATCTGGGATATAAAGTAGTCGGGCCTGAAGATTTCAGGTCCCAGTGGAGCTAATGACATGGCCCTTCTGGATGTAAAGGATGTTACCCTGACCTTCAAGGGCATAGCCGCCCTCATGGAAGTGGCCTTCAGCGTGGAAAAGGGGGAGATAGTATCCCTTATTGGTCCCAATGGAGCAGGTAAAACCAGCATGCTCAACTGCATCAGCGGTCGTTACCATCCGGACAGCGGACAAATCAGGATGGAGGGTAAAGATATCCTGTCCATGCCCGCTCATTTCAGGGTCAGAACCGGCATGTCCAGAACCTTTCAGAATATCGCACTGTTTAAGGGCATGAGCGTGCTGGACAACCTTATGGTGGGCAGGCATGCCAAGATTAAATACGGTTTGCTGCCCTCGATTCTTTATTTTGGCAAGGCAAGAAAAGAAGAAGACAAGAACCGGTTCCGGGTTGAAGAGATTATAGATTTTCTTGGGCTTTCATCCTGCAGGCACAGCGCGGCCGGCAGTCTGCCATACGGGGTTCAGAAAAGAGTGGAACTGGGCCGGGCCCTGGCTGCCGATCCCAGGCTGATTCTTCTGGATGAACCCATGGCCGGAATGAACCTGGAAGAAACCGAAGAGATGGCCAGATATATCCTGGACATTAATGAGGAATGGGGGGTAACAGTCCTTCTGGTGGAACATGACATGGGAGTGGTCATGGATATTTCAAGCCGGATTGTGGTGCTGGATTTCGGGCAGGTGCTGGCCCAGGGCAGCCCTGAAGAGGTTCAGGCTGATCCGGATGTGGTGGCTGCCTATCTGGGCGGTGAGAGCGATTTTCTGGGAAGGTAGCGGGCAGTATGCCTCCGGGCAGGGAGCCGTGCCTTATGCAAATAACTAAACTGTTATTCTATTTTTTTGAAAAACACCGGGATTAAAAATCAGTATAATCCAATTCGTAACAGTTTAGCCCTTTTTAAGGGCGCAGGGGACAGGCACCCCGTCACC
>CAZHCY010000331.1:0-2710 GCA_964531185.1 uncultured Desulfovibrionales bacterium
AATTCTCACCAGAGCCAATTCCGCCTATTACGGCCTTCAAGGCAGGATTTCATCCGTTTCCCGAGCTTTGAATGTCCTGGGAATTTCAGAACTGAGAAAAATTCTGATCTTGATAAACATGTCTTCCCTGGCTTCCAGAGTGGACAAAAAGATATTTAACCTGAACAGCTACTGGGAGCATCATTGCTCCACAGGGCTCATAGCCTCTAAAATTGCTCTCATGTGCCAGTATAAGGATCCCAGTGAAGCCTTTACCATGGGCATTCTGCATGATCTGGGCAAACTGATGACCGCCATTTTTCAGCCCCAGGCCTGGCAGAGCATTCAGAAAAAAGCCAGGGAACAGGGCTGTCCTGACCATGAAGCTGAAAACAGCTACTGGGGGATTGATCATGCCATTGCCGGTGCCATGGTCCTGCGCAAATGGAATCTGCCTGAATCCATAATTGAAGCCATAAGCTGGCACCACAACCCTTCAGGGGCTTCTGAGGAATACAGAACAGCCGCATCAATTTTAAGTCTGGCCAACCTCATGAGCCATGAAATCAAAGGAGACCAGACTCTGATGGCACAGGAACTGTTTACCAGCCTGGATATAGACCCCCATGAAGCCCTGCAGAACGCTGAAGCCGCTCTTAAGTCCCCTGAATATTCCGGTTTAAAGACTATGCTCAACAGCTTTTGAAATGACTTGCTGCGCACATTAACCTTTCCCGGGGCCAAATCCTCTTTGCATGACCGCGTTTTCAGGGATGCCAGTCCAAGGCCGGCCGAAAAAACAACAGGCAACAAGCACTATGCTGAACCAAAGCCCTTCAATGGATATTAACTGGAAACTCAGAGAAGCAGACATCTCTTTTGCTGAGCTGCATAAATTTTCCTCAGAACTGAATATCTCCCCTGTCATGTGTCTCATGCTGCACCAGAGAGGGATGAAAACCCTGGAAGACATGCATTTTTTCCTGAATCCAGGCCTGCGCTACCTGCCTCCTCTTGAGACCTGGTCCGGGCTTGATAAAGCCTCCCGGATCATAGGCCAGGCTTTGGACAAAGACAGGAAAATGGCTGTGTGGGGAGATTACGATGTGGACGGCATCACTTCAGTGGCTTTGATCAAGGATTTTTTCCAGCGCCGCGGTATTGATGTCATCCCCAAGCTCCCTCACAGGGTAACTGACGGATACGGTCTGAACAGCCATGAAATTGAAAATCTGGCCAGGGAAGGAGTCAGGGTCCTGATAACCGTGGACTGCGGCATTTCCAACCTGGCAGAAATCAATAGAGCCAAAGAACTGGGCATGCAGGTGGTCCTGACAGACCATCATCAGCCTGGCCAGAACCTGCCCAGGGCTGACGTCATCCTGAATCCCAAGACTGAAAACTGTCCCCACCCCAATCTGGCCGGAGTGGGCACTGCTTTTTTTCTGGTGGCTGCCCTGAACAGGACTCTGCCTGGTCCAGCCCTGGACATGAGGGACTTCCTTGATCTGGTAGCCCTGGGCACCATAGCTGATCTGGTTGAGCTGGACAGAAGCAATAGAATCCTGGTCAAAAACGGACTGCTGCTGCTGAACAATTCTTTAAGGCCGGGCATAAACGCCCTTAAGGAAGTCAGCGGCCTGGAAGACACCGGCACCATAGGAGCAGGAGAAGTAGGTTTTGCCCTGGGTCCCAGAATAAACGCCGCCGGAAGGCTGGATGACCCGGCAATTGCTCTGGAACTTCTCTTGACCAGTAATATCTCCCTGGCCGGAAAGCTTGCTCAGCAGCTCAACAGGCTGAATGACCAGCGTAAAAAAACTGAAAATGAAATCCTGAGTCAGGCCCGGGAAATGGCCCTGTCCATGCAGGATCAGCATGGGCTGGTGCTCTATGGCCCAGACTGGCATCCAGGAGTCATAGGCATAGTAGCTTCCAGGATTGTGGATGAATTTCATCGCCCCTGTTTTGTCCTGACCAGAGACAACGGCCTGCTCAAAGGTTCCGGCCGAAGCATTCAGGGCTACAATCTATATCATGGGCTAAGTGAACTGGCATCTTTCCTGGAAAAGTTCGGCGGGCACAGTCAGGCTGCAGGCCTGTCCCTTGATCCGGACAGGCTGGAAGAATTCCGGGACGGTTTCAACAAAAATGTCCGCCGGAAACTGGGCCCGGCCATTCCCAGAAGAACAATCACCCTGGATGCCATGCTGGAGCTGCCGGACATTACTCCTGAACTGCTTATGGAGATTGAAATGCTTCAGCCTCTTGGTCCTGGCAATCCCAGGCCGGTCTTTCTGTCAAACAAACTCCTGGTTATGGAACAGACCCTTTTTGGAAAGAACAGACATGTCCGCTTCACCCTCAAAGATGAACCATCCGGAATTTGTCTCAAGGCAATTTTCTGGAGAAAAGGCCAGGCATGGAGCCAAAGGGATCTGAAAGGCAAAAGGCTGACACTGGCTTATACCCCTGCTGTAAACACCTACAGGGGTGTAACCGGTATCCGCCTGAATATCAGAGAGATCCTGCAGGTTGCAGACTGAGCCTGACATGGGATTATTTGCCCGCTATCAGGGCAAAGCTGATTGAACGGTTTCTGTAACAGTTCAGCTTTTTTAAGGAAAGCAAGGCACCCCCAGGGCTTGTTTTCCGGTTGATGTAAAAAAACTTGAAAGTTAAAAGTTAAAGGTAAAGATAAAGATAAAGAAATCAGGCTGTTGAAGCTGAT
>CAZHCY010000332.1:0-2695 GCA_964531185.1 uncultured Desulfovibrionales bacterium
CGAGGATACCCAGTCCAGTCTGAATCTTTCAGGATCAATGCCCAGATCTTCAAGTACCAGTTTCACGGCCTGAGCCCTGGCAAAAGCTTTGTGATTACCATCCAGGTAATGACATTCACCAAGGTGTCAACCAAGGACCAGTACGCCGTCAGCTCCCTTTTCCAGGGCTTCCACCACCAGGTTGGGATGGACCATGCCTGAACACATAACTCTGATGGCACGCATATTAGTTGGATACTGCAAACGTGAGACGCCGGCCAGATCTGCGCCGGCGTATGCGCACCAGTTGCAGAGAAATCCGACTATGACAGGTTCGAATTTTTCAGCCATCGAAATTTCTCCTTGTATATTTTAAACATTAGTCAGAGCCGCATTGATCTGGGCCCTGAGTTGCTCGTTGGTGAAACCGTGCACAAATACGCCCTTCTTGGGGCAGGTGGCTTCACAAATTCCGCAGCCCTTGCACAGAGCCTTGTTGGTTTCTATCTTTTTGTGAGCCACCCCGTCCTGTTCATACACTGTCAGGGTGATGGCACCATAAGGACAGGTGTCCACGCAGATGGCGCAGCCGTCACAATTTTCAGTAACATAGGATTTGATGGAATCCAGAGGCATTTCCGCCCTGGACAGGATGGTTGAGGCCCTGGATACCGCAGCCTGGGCCTGGGCAATGGCTTCATCCACCGGTTTGGGGTAATGGCAGAGACCTGCCAGGAACATGCCGTCAACGCTCAAGTCCACGGGGCGGAGCTTGGCATGGGCTTCCTGAAGGAAACCATCGGTGTTCAGACCGCATTTATAGAGATCCACCAGGTCTTTGTTGTCTCCAGGCAGAACAGCAGAAGCAAGCACCAGATAGCCGGGCCTGATCTCCACATCCTGCTGCAGAACATGATCCTTGACTGTGACCACCAGGTCATCGCCGTCCTTGGTCACCAAAGGCTTGTGCTCCAGGTTGTATCTGATAAAGACAACACCCATTTCTCTTGCCTGGCGGTAAAGGTCCTCCCGGGCCCCATAAGTACGGATGTCCCGGTACAGAACATAAACCGGCATTTTGGGGTTGGCTTTTTTCAGCTCAATGGCCGAATGCATGGTATGGGTGCAGCATACCCTGCTGCAGTAGGGCCTCTCAGGTTCGCGGGATCCCACACACTGGATAAACACCGCGCCTTTGGCTTTTTCCAGGGCAGGCCTGTGCTGGATCAGCTCCTGGTCGAATTCCAGATGGGTAAAAACACGTTCATCCTGACCATACAGGTACTCTTCCGGCTTGAGCTCCTTGCCCCCGGTGCAGACCACGGCAATACCGTACTTAATGGCCCGCTTTTCCCCATTTATATCCACTTCACTTACAAAGTCGCCCACAGCGCCTTTGCTGGTCTTGAGCTGGGCGTTTTTGTAAAGCTTGATCCCGGGATGATTTTCCACCTTGGAAATCAGATCCTCCAGAAAAGGCTTGATCTCTTCTCCGCGCCAGGTGGAACTCAGGCTCCAGGCATTACCGCCAAGCCTGTCTGTCTTTTCCAGAAGAACGGTTTCATAACCCTGATCAGCAATGCCCAGGGCTGCGACCATCCCGGAAATGCCGCCTCCCACCACCAGAGCTGTCTGATTGACACTCACTGAGAGGTGTTCCAGAGGCTGAAGCATGGTGGCCTTGACCACAGCCATTCTGACCTGGACCTTGGCCTTTTCCAGGGCCTTTTCCGGTTCCTTGGAGTGGACCCAGCTGTTCTGGTTGCGGATATTGGCCATTTCAAAGAGATACTCGTTAAGACCGGCATCCTTCATGGTTTCCCTGAACAGAGGCTCATGGGTCCTGGGAGTGCAGGCTGCCACCACAACTCTGTTCAGATTCTGCTCCTTGATCTTTTCCTTGATGAGCACCTGAGTATCCTGAGAGCAGGAAAAGAGATTGTTGTCCACCATGACCACATTGGGCAGGCCTTCTGCATACTTGCAGAGCTCTTTGACATCTATGGTGCCGGCGATGTTGATGCCGCAGGAACAGACAAACACGCCCACCCTGGGCTCTTCAGCTGATATATCCTTTTCAGGCGGAAATGTCCTTTCCTGGGCCAGAGTGCCCCTTTGTGAACTCAGGGAAATGGATGCTGAAGCTGCTGCTGCAGAAGCATCAGTAACTGACTGGGGGATATCCTTGGGGCTCTGGAAGCATCCGCTGGCAAATATGCCCGGGATATTGGTGGCTGAGGGGGCAAAGCTGGAGCTGTCAGCAAAATTATACTTATCCAGCTTGATGTCCAGCTTCTTGGCCATCTCTTTGACGCCTTGACTGACCTCAAGACCGGTGGACAGTACCAGCATATCATAGGGCTCCACAACCCGCTGACCTGTCTCTTCATTAAAGTATTCCAGCTCTACTCCGCCGTCTTCACCGGGCAGAGCGCTGTGAATCCTGCTGGGAACAAACTTGATGCCCTTTTCCTTGGCCAGTTCGTAGTACTTGTCAAATTCTTTGCCGTGGGTGCGGATATCCATGTAAAATATGGTCTGTTCCACATCTCCAGCGGTGTGCTCAGCAGTCACTATGGCCTGTTTAATGGCATACATGCAGCATACCGATGAACAGTATCCATTATCGCACTTGTTGATACTCCTGGAACCCACACACTGCAGCCAGGCTATCTTCCTGGGCTCTTTCTGATCCGAAGGACGGACCAGGTGCCCC
>CAZHCY010000333.1:0-2663 GCA_964531185.1 uncultured Desulfovibrionales bacterium
TTTCCTGACTCTCTTCTCCTTCCCTGATTCCCCACTGGTCCCTGAAATAGCATCTCACTTCTCCGGAATAGTACAGATCATTTTTTCCGCCCTGGCTTTTTCCGCCCTGGCTGGAAGCCTGTCTGTCCTGCCACAGGCGGCTCAGCTGAAGGCTCATTGAAAAAAGCAGTTTTCCGGGCAGCCCGGTCTGATCCGCCAGCATGTCAAGGATGTCAGAATAGGCATATTCAACCCCTCTGACGCGATTTACAGCCCTGGCTGAGTACAGGTATTTCTCCCCCGGAAAAAACAGAGGCTCAGCCCCCAGCAAATTGTCAGGGCCGACACTCATGGCTTTACGCCCCTGCTGCAGAATATCCACTGTGCCGTCATGAATATGATATATCCTGTCCGCTTGAGTTCCCTGCCGGACAAGCAGATCCCCAGGTTCAAATATCACAGCCAGACCTGTATGCCCTTCATATTTTTCCAGAGCCATTACCTGAAATGAATTTCCCTTATATCTTCAGCTTTGAAACTTATCCTGCCCCAGTCGGTCTGGCCTGTAAACACTGTGTCAGGCTGGATATAAAAATCCATTTCCTTGTCATCCGCCAGAACAACCCTGGCCAGCAGTCTGTCATCCTGATGATGAAAAACAACTTTTTCCATCCAGCCAAAATCAACTTTGGCCCGGGCTGCTCCAGTCCTGGCCGGAAGAGATGCTGAACCGTCCACGGACAGATTTTCCACTTCATAGCTGTTTTTTTCATGGTCCATCACAGTGGCCCTGAAAAGCCTTCCATCCCCGGAGGAAGAAACAGGAAGGTCACCTGTGCCGGACATTCCCAGACATAAAAAAGCCAGCATTGCCAGCAAAATCATTTTTGGAATCATTTTCTTCAAGCTCCTGTTAATGGCAGCAGTTCAGCTTTTTACCTGCGGCAGGGGGACTGAACCTTCCAGCACTTGTCCTTCTAAAAGTCTGTTACATCAGGAAAAAAAGCAGCCGGGTTGCCTTTTTCCTGGTTTTGCCCAAAAAGAGCTGTGCTGCTGTATGTATTGATTAAACCGCGGGCATGAATACCTGCGGCCAGGCCTTAATCCTGTTTAATGGCCTGCCAGTGGCTTATGCCTCTTTACTCAGCAGGACCTTGACAGGAATCTCAGTGGACACCACCTGAACAAATTCATGGACTTCTTTTTCAAAACCCTGCCCAAAAACCACCTGGACCACGGCCCGGTACTTGTCAATAACCGTGAGATAGGCCAGATTATCCCTGGATTCAAGCAAAAACTTGAACAAGGCTATGTCCTTCCGGGGCAGCTCAATGTACAGTCGATTGGAAAAAATCTTATGATTCACAAAATGGTATTTCCCTTTTCAGTGATCAGAATCATAAATTCCCAGCGCACTCCGCCCCACTCAGGATAGTAGAGGCCGGGCTCCACAGTAACCACCATGCCCGGCTTGAAATTTCCCTTGGTCCTGGGACCGAGACTTGGCATTTCATGTGTTTCCAGGCCAATACCGTGCCCCAGGGCATGAGTGAAGTGTTTATGCACCCCGTGTTTTTCAAAAAAGCCAACCACCAGATCATAAGCTTCTCTGATGGGCATTTCCGGCTCTATCCTGCTGATGGCCAGCTCCTGAGCCTGCAGGACCAGCTCTTTGGTCTGAACGAAATTTTGGTCCGTCTTCTCTCCTATCCAGAAGGTCCTGGTCTGGTCTGAGCAGTAATCCCTGAACCTGCAGCCCATGTCCACCAGCAGCGGAGCCTGGGCAGATATGGGCTGGTGTCTGGGGTTGGCATGGGGCAAAGCCGCTCTTTGGCCTGAAGCCACTATGGTGGAAAAGCTCAAGCCTGACGCCTTGTTTTCCCTGAACATCTTTTCCGCTTCCCAGGCAATCTCTGCTTCTGTCATCCCAGGAACAACCAGCTCTTCAAGCCATTTGAACACCTTATGGTTAAGCTGGCAAGACTTTTGAAGACAATCAATTTCATCCTGATCCTTGATCATTCTGAGCTCTTCCACAAAATTTCTGACCGGAAAAAGCTCAAAATCCTTTTTCAGCTCAGTATATAGTTCATAGTTCATCCACTGCGGCTCAAACCCAAGGGATCTGACTTTTGTTTTTTTGAAAAAATCCCTGATCTGCTCAAACTTGCTGTTGGTGTAGACAAAGATGTCTTCTTCTGAAAAAAACTCCCTGCCTGCTTCTGCATATCTGGGGTCTGTAAGCAGAAAAGTTTTGTCCCTGCAGACCAGCAGACTGCCTGCGCTTTCATTACACTGGGGATCAAACAGCTCAAATCCGCTCAGGTAAAATCTGTTGGCAGGACTTTGTACAAGAAAATGATCCACTTTTTCGCGGACCATCATATCCTGAAGACTGAGTGTTCTTTGCTGATATACATTCATGTTCAGATTATCCCAACCCAAGTGCTGATAAGATGTTTCTGTTTTCATTCCAGCCCGGACTGACCTTGACCCAGGTTTCCAGAAAAACCCTTTTGCCGGTCATCTCTTCCAGTTCAAGCCGGGTCTTCTGCCCGGCCTCTCTTAGCATCCGGCCCTTTTTTCCAATAACAATGGACTTGTGAGAAGCTTTCAGAACATAAATCAGAGCGCTGATGGAGATCAGACCTTCCTCTTCCTGCCATGATTCTATCTCCACAGCC
>CAZHCY010000334.1:0-2659 GCA_964531185.1 uncultured Desulfovibrionales bacterium
ACAATTTCCAAAATCCTGAATGTCCGCATCATTATCAGCTTCAACAGCCTGATTTCTTTATCTTTACCTTTAACTTTTAGCTCTCAAGAGACAATGCCTTTTCCAGAAACCGCCCCTCCGGACATTGTCAGAAGGGATGTTTTCAGTATATGAAACAAAAAGCAAGGGGTTGAGCCCCTGGTCTGAATCAGTTCTCATGAATACCCGGCAGTGGAGCAATTTATGAAACACAGAAGAATGCTTGTTTTATCCTGCCTGTTTTTGTTGCTGTCAGGTCCAGCCAGTCTGGCCGCAGCCATGACCGATCTTGAAGCCATCGACATGGTGCGCATGGAATTCAATGCCGCCTTCAAAGAATCAGACGCCCGCGCCCTGGCCAAACTGATTGACCGGGACGCGGTCTGGATTCCTCCGGGACATAAACCAATCCTCGGCCGGAAGGCCATCAGGGCCTATTATGAGCAGCGCTTCAGCAGCGCAGCCTCCCATATCCGGCTGCATCCTGGAGCCATTGAACTCATGGGCAACTGGGCCATTTTACATTCCTCCTTTTCCAGGATTGATTCTGCAGATTCGGATTCCGGCTCTCTTGTTTTTTCAGGCAATTATATGTGGGTCCTGCGCAAACAGACGGACAATACCTGGAAAATCGCCCGGGATATCTGGAGCGAGGTGTCCCGGGACGAGGCTCTGGACCAGGCCCTGGCCAAGGCGGAACTTTTGGCTGACCTGGAACCTTCTGAAAGGGAGCTGCTCAAGCCTGCCGCTGCCCTGCGCCGGATCCAGGCCGGAGAACACATAGCCAGGCATGGCCACTATCCCGGCAAAATCTTCATTGTCCTGGACGGCAAAGCCCAGGTGGAGCATCAAGGCAGACTCATCACGACTTTGTCCGGAGAGATCATTGTGGGTGAAACTGAATTTCTGGATAAAAAGCCCATGTTTGCTGATGTTATTGTCCAGGAAGATACTCAGGTAATTGAGCTGGACAATGACCGTCTGTCCGAAATTCTGCACAAGCATCCCGGTCTGGGCTACGCGGTCATGCGAGAAATTGCCCTTATCGAGGCCAGACGGCTGCGAAGTACAACAGTTGAATGTTTTCCTGCCCGGTAAGATTTGACAGCAAAACCTGATTATTACACTGACATGATTCAGGATACAGGAAGCAGGAAAACCAGAGTTTTGTCCGTACCTGGGGTGCCTGTCCCCTGTTTTCCTGAAAAAAAGGCCAAACTGTTACAAAAATGGAGTGCAGCATGCCCGACATGAAAGCAGTAATTTTTGATAAAGGATTAAGATATGTAAAGGACAGACCCATGCCTGTTCTTAAGCCCGGCTGGGCCCTTATTCGGGTCCGTCTGGCCGGCATATGCAAAACAGATCTGGAGCTCATGAAAGGTTATCTGGGCTTCACAGGGGTTCTGGGGCACGAGTTTCTTGGCGTGGTGGAAGACTGCCAGGATCCTGCCTGGGTGGACAAACCCGTTACAGGAGAAATCAATGCCGCCTGCGGACAATGCCAGTGGTGCGTCCAGGGCCTTGGCAGACACTGCCCTGAAAGAACCACCCTTGGAATACTCAACCAGGACGGATGCATGGCAGAATACTGTACTTTGCCTGTAGAAAACCTTATTGAAATTGACCCTCAAATACCAGATGAACAGGCCATTTTAATGGAACCTCTGGCTGCGGCCTGCGAAATTCTGGAACAGATCCAGTTCAGAGGTGATGAACGGGTTGTGGTCCTGGGTGACGGCCGGCTTGGCATCTTATGCGCCTGGGCTCTGAGCACCCGGGTTTCAGATGTGACTCTGGCCGGTCATCATCAGGAAAAACTGGAAGCTGCCCGCTGGAAGGGCATTAAAACAGTCCTGGGAAGCTGGGCGGTTCAGCCCGGGGCGGATGTAGTAGTGGATGCCACCGGCTCAGGCGGAGGAATGGCCCGGGCCATGGAGACATGCCGGCCCAGGGGGACCATTGTCCTCAAATCCACTGTGGCCCTGCAGGAAGAAATTAATCTGGCCCCTCTGGTCATCAATGAGATAACCGTGGTGGGGTCCAGATGCGGCCGGTTCCAGGACGCCCTGGACATGATCCGGTCCTTTCCGGATATGCCTCTGCACAGGCTCATTACCCACCGCTTCCCCCTGAACCAGGCAGAACAGGCCTTTGCCGTGGCTGAACAAGGCCAGGCCCTGAAGGTGATTCTGGAGGTCTGAAAATTATGGACAAAAGCACTCAGGGAGCATTGCCGATTTAAAAATTTTGAGAAAAATCAGGAAATTCTGGGCAGGCACAGGGACTGTCCTGGCTTGGGGACTGTCCTCTGGGTGGATAAACCTGTATTTATGTCCAAAGCAAACCTGACTCTGCATCATTTACTAACCTGCAATACTTTCAACTGCTTGCCCGTCCATTTGAGTAACAGTTTAGCCCTTTTTAAGGGCGCAGGGGACAGGCACCCCGTCACCCATTTGAATATTTCTGCTGATCAACAGCACTCCCCCTCAAGGAGACAAGCATGGAAAAACAGGAAATAATCCGGATCTTTGAGGATTTTTTTCAGAAATTCAGAAAAAGCGAGGATGATGACAATACCTGTACTGCTTTCTGGACAAACAGAACTCCCCAGGGCAATGTGGAAATCTCCATGACC
>CAZHCY010000335.1:0-2655 GCA_964531185.1 uncultured Desulfovibrionales bacterium
TCCCGCCGGATTCAAGCCTGGCTACTGTTGACTGGGTAGTTCCCATCTTTTCAGCAATCTGCTGTTAGGTAAGCCCAGACCATAACATTTTAGCCCTTTTTAAGGGCGCAGGGGACAGGCACCCCAGGGCTTGTTTTCTGGTTGATGTAAAAACAGACTTGGAAAAACAGGCGCTGGGAGAGCCAGTCCCCCTCCGGGCGCCGCCTCCGGGCAGAAAGCCGTGCCTCATGCAAATGGCTAAACTGTTACGGACAGACAAATTATTCTCTTATGCATATGCCCGGGATCAGTCAATGCTTAGAACTATGTTTACAGGGTCAAGGGTACAGGAACTTACCCCGGCACAGCTGGACTTGATGACCAGGCTGGTGGTGATGCTGAATTTGTATTCTCCGGGGGTGGGGCAGGTGATGAAAATTTCCGGAAAACCAGTGGTGATTTCTGCTGGAGCCGGTCCCTGGATCTGCTTGACCCTGCTGGAAATGAAACATCCTGAGGGAAGTCTGTCCGGCTTTATTTCCAGCTTGATGGGGATTTTCCGGCCTGCCGGTCCCTGAAAGTTTTCCTGTTCCATGACCAGTTCATAGCTGCGTCCCTGGATAAGACACCTGGCCTGGCTCAGATCTGACAGGCAGAATAAAAGCCCCAGGATAATAATCACCAGGAAGGGCAGTCTTTTGTGGAGGTTTTGAGTTTTTTTCATGGCGGATCTGTGGTTGCTCTGTCCGGACAGGCAGGCTGTCTGTCCGGACAGAGCCGGGTTTTATATGCCTCCAATATTGGTTGATGCATGGATGGTCAGGGCAAAGAAGGCAGTTCTTCCCATGAGTTCACCAGCCAGAATAAGCAATGGAATCCAGCCTGGAATGCTTTTAAAGCTCCACAGTGCCCCCAGGGGGACAGCCAGTCCGATAATTATTCTGCCCCAGTAAAGAGGGGAGGACAGATAAGCATACCCTGTGGCCTGAGTGACTGTATCCCCGGACAGCCAGACGCAGGGGATAACCAGATGAATCACCAGGCTGACCAGAAGCCCGGCACCAAGAATCATGGTGATGAGCTGCATTTTTTCCCTGGGGCTGAAATACGAGGCCAGAGCAGCACCCATGATGACCGCGGTAAGCAGAAACATGACAAAGGGCAGACCATTGTTAACCGCTGGGAAACCCGGCGGAGCATAGGTCATGCCGGTGAAGAAAATGGCCAGCAGGCCCAGCAGAATTCCGGCTGCAGCCAGACCCGGGCTAACTTTGTCCCTGACAGTCACAGCCCCCAGGACAATGACTATTAGAACGGCGGATATGCCCGCTGCCTCCCGGCTGAGCCAGGCTGTGCCGATATGCTTGACTGCATTGACTGCTCCCAGAGGATGGCCAAGATGAAAAAGAGAAGCGCCGAGCCCCGCAGCCAGAATCACTGCTGCAGTGATCCATTCCGCCCTGATGTTTCCTGAAGGTCCCTGGGCTGCATACTGACGGATGGAACTGATCAAAACCAGACCAATGGCAGCCTGGCTGAAAATGGTGAAAATAACCAGAGGCAGTTCAAGACTGTTCATGTTGTTTCCCTCCTGATGATTTCCGGTGTGCCGGCCTGTTTAAAACGCACTGAAGGATTGAGTTGCCTGAAGACAGGGAAGCCAGGCGGATACTGGACCGCATTGGGATGGTCAAACTCAGCCAGATCTACTATCTGCAGGGCTTCCACCGGACAGGAAAGAACACAGGCCGGCTTGAGTCCGGAATCTATTCGTTCCCAGCAGAAGCTGCATTTTTCAGCCTTTTTAAGGACAGGATTGTATTTGGGAGCTCCGTAGGGGCAGGAACGGATGCAATTGCCGCAGCCGATGCATTTTTCCTGTTCATGCACCACTATGCCGTCTTCCGGGCGTTTATAGTATGCCTTGACCGGACATACCTCAAGACATGTAGGGTTCTCGCAATGGTTGCAGGCCAGGGAGTAAAAGGCCCTTTCCCGGTGCGGGTAAACTTCTTCCTTGAGATCATATACGTAGCGCCATACCACCCCTGTTTCCTGATGGTACTGATTTTTGCAGGCCATGGCGCAGGTAAAGCAGCCGATACAGAGCTGGACATCGATAAAAAATCCCAGTTGCTTACTCATGGTCTATCCTCCTTAAATTTTTACCAAATCAGCGAACTGTCCATGCAGGGCAACACCGGGAGCTCCGGTTTTGAAGGCGCCCATGTCCGATGATGTGTCGTCCACAAGATTTTGACAATTGTATGGATTGTTCCTGAACCAGGCTTCATACATCATGATTACATCCGGAGGAACAACTCCGGTCAGTTTGACTTTGATCCTTACTTCTCCTGTCTTGTTGAACACTTTGACCGTATCCCCGTCTTTGATGCCCCTGGCTTTGGCAGGTTCAGGGTTCAGATAGCAGAAAGGTTCAGGGTTAAAGTCCTCCATCCAGTCCAGATTGATGAACTGGGAGTGCAGGCCGAATTTGGTGTGCGGAGTGAGCAGCCGGAATTTGTCATAGGGTTTGCGGCCTTCCTTGAATTCAGGCAGGGCTTTGTGCCCGTTTTCAGCACACAGCTCAGACTTGAATTCATATTTGCCGGAAGGTGTTTTGAATTCCAGGTTGTGCCATGATGCGGGATGGATTTTGGCTTTAACCGGCCCATT
>CAZHCY010000336.1:0-2654 GCA_964531185.1 uncultured Desulfovibrionales bacterium
TCCAGAAGGATCAGAGACAGGCTGCTCAAGGAGACCCTGAGCAATGTGGCCATTAAGGTGGAGGATACTCAGGAGCGGGACAGCTTTCTGGTCAAGGGACGCGGAGAGTTTCAGATGGCCATACTAATTGAAACCATGCGCAGGGAGGGTTACGAACTGAGTGTGGGCCGCCCCAGAGTAATCTACAAGGAAAAGGACGGCAAAACACTGGAGCCGGTGGAACACCTGTTTATTGATTGTGCAGATGTTTTCATGGGCGTTGTTACGGAAAAAATTTCTTTGAGAAAAGGGCGTATGACCAATCTGGTGAATCATGATACCGGAAGAATCAGAATGGAATTTACCATACCCTCAAGGGGGCTCATTGGTTATCGGGATGAGTTTTTGACTGATACCAAGGGAACCGGGATCATGAATTCCTATTTTGAGGGTTATCAGGAATTCAGAGGTGAATTTCCTTCCAGATTCACTGGATCTCTGGTGGCGGACCGGCCTGGGCAGGCCGTGCCTTATGCCTTGTCCAATCTCAAGGCCAGGGGCAATCTTTTCATTAAACCAGGTGAAAAAGTCTATGAGGGTATGATAGTAGGTGAGCATAACCGGGAGAATGATCTGAACGTGAATGTCTGCAAGGAAAAAAAGCTCAGCAATGTCCGGGGTGCGGGCAAGGACGATGCCATAATTCTTCCTCCGGTGCTGCCCATGACCCTGGAAAGGGCGCTGCATTTTATTGGTGATGATGAACTGGTGGAAGTTACTCCTTTGTCCATAAGGCTTAGAAAGGCTGTTTTATCAGCAGGCAAAAGGCAGACCGGAACTGTCCGCTCAGGCCGGTGATTTCAGACGGTCTGGAAGTTTTGTTTTAATTTGCTGTCAATCAAGGCCTGATAAAGTGCCGGCAGGCGGGTTCCCCTTGTTTTCAGACCCTGAACTGGATCATCCAGGGTATTGATAATCAAGATTCCAGCCAGGCCCGGGCCTGAACTGATGGTTAAAGGGACTGGATTGACCCAGGCCTGTCGGACAGCACGCTGTTTTGTGCGCCACCTGTTTAGAGCAGGCTGGAAAAGATATCTGCCAGACCTTTGCCGGACGGACTCAGCGCTGCGGCATGGAGCTGAGCTGATTATGTGACAAAAGATGCCCGGGCTTTACCAAACAATTGCTTATGTATAACCTCAATTCATGGGCAAGGACGAAAAACATTACAAAATCGGACAGGCAGCCCGGCTTCTGGGGCTTGAAAGCTATGTGTTAAGATTTTGGGAAACCGAGTTTCCCCAGCTTTGCCCCATAAGAACCAGCACAGGCCAGAGACTTTATACTGAAGAGCATATTGATCTTTTGAAAAAGATAAAAAAACTGCTGTATGAAGACAGGCTGACCATTGACGGGGCCCGAATGCGCCTTGAAGAGCAGGTAAGGATTTCTGATTTTCTCAAAGGAGTCAGGGACAGTCTAAAGGAGATTAAAAATACCCTGGAACAGGGCTGAAAAAACTGGTCTGAATCATGTCAAACATGGACCGGAATAAGATTTCAGGCCTGACCTGGTCCTGAGATTTGCTGCCGGCAAGACTTCTGATGAATCCCTTTAAAGTTGGAACCGTCATAACAGTTTAGCCATTTGCATGCAGCATGGGGGACGGCTCTTCCGGTCTCTGGTCTGTGTATGGCTGTTGTGCTTGAAACGGCTTGGTTTTAAAACACGGGGATTCTCCATGGACATGTTCCTTGGTCATATGCAGATGGCTTAACCGCTGATAATTTTCCCGCCTTAAAAAAAGCTTTAAAGATCAAAGTTTATCTTGACCCCGGGACCTGGCTGGAGTACCCCGCGCCTTGATTTTATTCAGGCGCCTGGAGCAGTATTCAGGCCGTCTGCCTGAGGGGGTTGTCATGCCGAAAAAAATTGAACGGTTTGTTTACACTGTATGGTGGAATCTGCTTCTGATTACCGCTGGTTCGATTATCCTGGCTGCCGGACTGAAAGGCATTGCCGTGCACCACAATTTTATTCCTGGCGGGGTTTTTGGAGTGGGGATGCTGATATATTATGCCAGTCCGGTCCTGTCTGCAGGCATAATTTATTTTCTGCTGAATATTCCTTTGTTTGCTCTGGGATGGATGTATGTGAGCAAAAGATTTTTCTGGTACAGCCTGTATGCCATGGTTACAGCCACATTGGCCTATGAATTTATAGAAATGGATTTCGGCATCCAGGAACAGATTTATGCAGCCATTGCCGCGGGCGCAGTCTGCGGGGTGGGCAGCGGAATTGTTTTAAGATCTCTGGGGTCCAACGGAGGACTGGATGTTATAGCCATAATGCTCAATCAGAAGTATAATCTGGGCATTGGCAAATTTTCATTTGTGTTCAATTTCCTGCTCTTTTCGGTCAGTCTCCTAGTTTTGAACATAGATCTGGTCATTGCCTCCCTGATTCTGGTATTTATTCTTTCCATGACCATGGAATACACCATGAGCATGTTTAACCAGAGAAAGATGGTACTGATAATTTCAGACAAAAACCAGGAGATCGCCAGGGAAATAACCGAACATCTCAAGCTGGGGGCGACGTTCATCCGGGGCATGGGGGCCTACACAGGCAATGACAAAAATATAATCATGGCCATCACCAACAATATCATGCTC
>CAZHCY010000337.1:0-2653 GCA_964531185.1 uncultured Desulfovibrionales bacterium
ATGTAGAGGACTTTTTTTATGTATTCTGAAATTGTGAATCGCTCAGCTTAGGTAAGCAGAAAAATGCAAATGTCCATGAACCAAGCTGAGGGCAGCCAAAAGGTTTACTGGTCTGTGATGGTCAAAAAGTTTTTTGAATTGTAACAGTTCAGCCATTTGCATGAGGCACGGCTTCCTGCCCGGAGGCGGCGCCCGTAAGGGAACTGGCTTCCCCGGCGCCTGTTTTTCCAAGTCTGTGTTTAAATAAATAAAGTACAAACGCCGGGGTGCCCTGCTTTTCTAAAAAAAAGGGCTGAACTGTTGCTTTGATTTAAACCTTTCCAGAAGGATTTATCGGAACATTTATGTTAAATATTAATCCGGCAGAGGATATTAATCAAGCAGCTGAAACCATTTCCAGGCTGGGGGTGATAGTTTACCCCACAGAAACCCTGCTGGCCCTGGGGGGGCTCGGCTGCAGGCAAGAGGTGGTCCAAAGGGTGGCAAAAATCAAAAAAAGACCGGCCGGTAAGCCCCTGCCCCTGGTGGCCGGTTCTCTGGAGCAGTGTCTGGAATATGTGGAGCTGGACCGGGATGGTCTTAAAATCGCTGAAACGTTCTGGCCGGGTTCCCTGTCCATCCTGGCCGGAGCAAAGGAGCAAATTCCGCTGGGAATCAAGGATGACCAGGGGATGGTGTCCATAAGAGTCACCCCTCATGCCCGGGCTGCAGAACTGTGCCTGCTTTGCAGCAGCCCCCTTGTGGCTACCAGTGCCAATATCAGCGGTAGGCCGGCGTGCAGGGAGGTCCAAATGCTTGATCCGGAGCTTGTTTCCTGTGTTGACGGTATTTACCAGTTTGGGTCTCTTCCGGATGGCGGTCTGCCCTCCACACTGATCAGGATCACCGGCCCGCAGACCATCCAGGTTCTCAGGCCAGGCAGAATCACCCTTGATGAACTGATTGAGCACGGTCTGCAAGTTGATAATTCATAACCGGCAGGATCCGGCAGTCTTTTCTGCCGGGGATGGGCCCTGTCTGATCTGGGCCCTGGTTTGTCCGGCAATTTTCAAAAGCATTCCTTTGAACAGAAATTTATGCACATAAGTCAGGCTGTTCCAGTAAACCAGCCCAAACAGGCCTCTGGGATAAAATCTGGCCCTTTGTACAAGGAGGGTGGCTTTTGATCCGTCTGCAGGAAAAAGTTCAAATTCCAGGACAGCCTGCCCGGGAACTTTCATTTCAGCCAGAAGTCTCAGCTGTTCAAATTTTTTAACCAGAATGACCCGCCAGAAATCTATGGTGTCTCCATAGCGGAGTTCGTTTTGAACTCTTCTTCCTGTCCGGTAGCCTGTGCCGCCCATGATTCTATCCGCCAGTCCGCGCAGACGCCATAAAAAGTCCGCAAAATACCATCCCTTTCTGCCGCCGATGCTTTCTATGGCCGGCCAGATTTTTTCAGGGGGAGCCTGCAGTTTTATCTTATAGGCGATTTCAAAAATATTTCCCCCTGAATATGTGCTGTCTGAACAGGAGACCCATTCCGGGATTTTGATTATTCCGGCATCAGTCCAGCAAGAATCAACCTGTTCCCTTTCCATGTTGGCCAGAGCCTTTTGAATGGCCTCTTTAGAGGTCAGAAGTTTTTGAGGAATTATTTGCCTGATGCTGTTTTCCTTGCAGACAACCGTGTTTTTCAGCCCTTCAGCCAGAGGGCGCCCAATGGAGGCCGGAACAGGGGTAACCAGGTGTATCCAGTATGAGCTCAGCTTGGGGGTAAAGAAGGGGACCGGAATGATCAGTCTGGGATTCAGGCCGGCTTCCTGGGCGTAGATTTTGAACAGCTGGAAGTAGGTGATCACCTCAGGCCCTCCGATTTCAAATGTTCTGCCCAGAGCCTGGGGATTGTCAAGACATCCGGCCAGGTAGCCCAGGACATTGCTGATGGCAATGGGCTGGCTTCTGGTATAGACCCATTTGGGGGTAATCATGATGGGCAGTCTTTCCACAAGGTATCTCATTACTTCAAAGGAAGCGCTTCCTGCTCCCAGGATCATGGCTGCCTTGAGAAAGGTGACCGGCACCCGGCCCTGCTGGAGGATACGGCCCACTTCAAGCCGGGATTTGAGATGATGGCTCAGTTCCGGATTATCTTCACCCAAACCGCCCAGGTAGATGATTTGCTGAAGGTGGTTTTCCCGGGCTGATTTGATCATATTTTGAGCTGCCCTGCGGTCCTTGTCGGCAAAGTTATTGTTTTTTCCTGAAGAAGGACCCATGGAATGAATCAGGTAGTATGCCGCATGACAGCCCTGGCAGGCCTGGTCCAGACTGAATTTATCCAGGACATCCGCCCTGACCGGAACCAGGTTGGGATGAGAAGAGTAAGAGCGGCAGGTGAGTTTGTCAGGATTTCTGGCAGCAGCTTTTACTCTGAAGCCTTTTTCCAGAAGCAGAGGGACAAGCCTTCCTCCAACATACCCGCTGGCCCCTAATACCAGGATTGTTTTTATTTCTTTCTGATTCATGGTATTTCCTTTCTGGTACGTCTTTTTAAAGGTTGGTAACTGTTTAGCCGTTTGCATGAGGCACGGGGACTGGCTCTCCCGTCACCCACTCGGCAATCCAACAGGCATTCAACTTCAAAAATTCAGCTCAAGTGGGTGACGGGGTG
>CAZHCY010000338.1:0-2651 GCA_964531185.1 uncultured Desulfovibrionales bacterium
ATATTTCCAGGTATGAGTTGTTACTGACGACTCAAGTGGGTGCCGGACTGTCCCCAGGTCGGTTTAGGCCTACCCATGAATGCTTACATTACACCAGTCTCAATGGTTCTGACTGTCCAGGCCAGAAAGGCTGATCCACTGGCGTGTCCATGAGACCTGCCAGTTTGCCCCGGTCCAGATAGTTAAGAACCATATACATAAATTCCCTGCCCCGGACAAAGCCCAGTGCTCCGGCTGCAGCAGCTGTTTCATTAAACTCCCTGACCTTGTCCACTCTGACTCCTTGTCCGCAGATGGTCAAAGGTACCGGTTCTCCGGAATGAACCATGCTTCCCATGCTGGGAGTGGAATGATCAGAGGTCACAGCCAGGATAATATCATCCCTTTGCAAAAGCCCGGACAGAGCCTTTTCAAGCCCCTGGTCCAGACGTTCAACAGCCTCTTTCTTGAGCACGGGGTTTTTTTTATGCCCAGCCTCATCCGGAGCCTTGGAATGAATGTGGATAAAGTCATAATCCTCGAGCAGACTTACAGCTCTGGCCACTCTTTGAGAGATTTCCCGGCCGGGATCCTTGTCATCAGGCATGGATATCACGTCCAGGCCAAGATAACGGCAAAGACCTGCATAGACCACTCCGGAAGAAACAGTGGCTCCCTTTAAACCAAACCTGCTGCTGAAAGGCTGAACTTGCTTCAGCCTGCCTGCCCTCTGGGTGACCATTCCGTTGACAGCCCCAAGCCCCTGCCTGCGCCTTGCGTTGTTCAGGTCTGAGTTGTTCAGAATCTTAAACACCCGGGCAAGATATCTGTTCATGACTTCAGCCGAAGCAATGCTGGCCGGATCAGAGGTATAGTCAGCCCAGGGTCTGACCTTGGGCATAATCTCACCATCCAGAATAGGGTTGCAGTCGGTTATGAAACGGGAGACCCGACCTTTCAGTACAAGCACACCGAAAAGCCCCCTTATCTGAACCGGCTCCACCCTTATGTCCTGACACTCATAAGTTCCGGCCAGGTTAAACAGTTCTGCACATTGCAGGGGGTCAGCTTCAACCTTGTCCTGCACAAGCCTTAGAAGTCCATTTTCCTCCTGCAGGGATGCAAAATGACAGAGCACAGCAACATCATCCAGCCCGAGGCTTATGCCCGCTCCCAAAGCTTCCAGGGCTCCTCTTCCGGGAAATTCATCCGGAGCATACCCGAACATGGCAAAATGGGCATTTTCACTGGGTAAAGCCTGCCCCTGCAGGGAGGCGTGAAAAAGTCCGTTTGAACCTCTGCCGGCCAGAGAATCCAGAAACGGCGTGGCTGCAGCCTGAAGTGGCGTTTTTCCTTCAAATCCGGGATGTGCACGGTCCCCAAGACCATCCAGAAGAATCAGAATAAATTTCCTGGACATGACATTACCTCTGTAAAAAAGTTCAGGCCCCTTCAGCCGGTGTGACTGCCTGGATTTCCGGCGAATCACTGATAATCCGTATCTGCTTCTGCTCCGGACCAGGTCAGGGCCAGACGGTATTCAGTGCCATGCAGCCCCACTGTGGTCCAGATGATATTTTTTTCAACGGTTTCCTTCAGATATCTGTCCCTGAATCTGTATCTGCCCTGCCCAATTTTTTCCCGGACCATGCTCCGGGCTGTTTCAGCCACTGATGGAAAATCCGCATACATTGGATCTTCAAAAGCATTTTTGCCCATTTCCTCTTCATTAATGTCATAGATGATGGTTCCGTCTTTCTGCAGGACAAAGATTTCCACCGGGAAATTATATACTCTGGGGTCAATGATGCTTCCGAAAAAATCAGGCCGGGCCAGAATGCTGACAGATCCTGTAAATTTTCTGTCCGGAGTGAATACCGGATGTTCAAGATCAATGCTTACAAACCCCTCCACCATGGGAATGGCCTGGCTGAGCACCGGTCGCCGGGTGTCCTGCAGACGGATGATCTGTTCCTGAGAGCTAATATCCTGACCCACTACATGTTCATACTGCTCCGGGGCCGCGTTAACAATGATGCCGTCTTGGTCAACTGTCACACAATTATAGGCATGGGGGTTGTCCTCAAATAACTGCTGCAGAATATTATCAGCCTCTGGGCCGGTCAAACCCGCTGCAGAAAGCTTTTCAGAAGCTTCAGCCAAACTGGCATCCATCCGGTTGAAAACCAGGTCCAGCTCCTGTTTTACCTTCTGCAAAAGCATGGGAAACTGAAATTCAGCCACCTTGAACCGCCCGTCAGCCACTGTTTTATAAAGATACGGATATGTGGCATCACCATTATCCCTGAACTTGACCCTGCCCAGAGCTCCCAAAAATACATTTCCTGCATACCAGTCAAAAAGCTGTTTTTGCTTTTCATTGCCCTGATCCAGGGCCTGAATCAGGGTGTTCAAAGCCTCATAGGCCTCAACCGCGAAAAAACCAGGTTGCTGGCCATAGGTTTCTTCAAAATCTTTAAGAAAAGGATGATCCAGATTGTATGAAGGATAAGTATAAACAAGTCCTTCTGTATACTCTGACTTTTCCAGCAAGGCCGGCCTCTGCACCGGCCTGGTGCCCACCATCTGGGCGTCTATCCCGGCCTGGCGGAGCTTCTCAGCAATAATTCCGGCATTGGCAGCACTGATAAGTACCAGGGCCTCAGGCTTTC
>CAZHCY010000339.1:0-2648 GCA_964531185.1 uncultured Desulfovibrionales bacterium
TGGGTGACGGGAGAGCCAGTCCCCGTGCCTCATGCAAACGGCTAAACTGTTACATATATTTATATTTACCTTTGTTTTTATTCAACTTTCAAACATCCACTTTCAGAAAGCCTGGGCAGCAGGACTTTCTGCACCAAGCTGCTGCATACGGTATAACAAAAAATATGCATTAAACATATATCTCCTTTTTTATAGTATCCTGTTGATTTTACCTTGCCAATATTTAAAAAATATGATTAATACAAATTAGTTAATCTATCCAGACTAAGTTATTATTTTCACATCCGGCTTTAAGCCGAACTCATTTTAACCTAAGGAGGGAGGTTATGAGCTTAACCAGACGCGATTTTGTCAAAATCTGCGGCGGGACCATAGCTGGCCTGGGTATCTCCCAGATGGTCCATCCCGGCCTCTTGGGGGCCATGGAAAAAGCAGCCCAGAAAGCGCCTGTCATCTGGATCCAGGGACAGGGCTGCACAGGATGCTCTGTTTCACTCCTCAATGCTGTCCACCCCAGCATTAAGGAAGTGCTGCTGAAAATCATCAGTCTTGAATATCATCCCACTGTCATGGCTTCCATGGGAGAACTGGCCTTGGAGCATCTCTTTGAGGTGGCTGACAAATACCAGGGCAAGTTCTATCTTGTGGTGGAAGGTTCAGTGCCCAAGGCAGCTGACGGCAAATACTGTTATGTAGGAGAAAGAAACGGCGAGCACATCACCATGCTGGAAATGACCAAGACCCTGGGCAGGCAGTGCGCTGCCACTGTATCCGTGGGCACCTGCTCAGCTTTCGGAGGCATTCCAGCCGCCTGGGGCAACCTTACAGAAGCCTCGGCTGTAACTGCAATTTTTGAGGAAAACGACATCAACAAGCCTGTGATTAATGTCCCGGGCTGCGCCCCTCATCCTGACTGGATTGTGGGAACTGTTGCCCATGTCCTGCTTTACGGAGTTCCCGAACTGGACCAGCACGGCAGGCCAACCCTCTTCTTCGGCACAAATATTCATGACAACTGTCCTTACCGGGGCTACTACGACTCAGGGGTCATGAGCCAGACTTTTACAGATAAACAGGGCTGCCGCTATGAGCTGGGCTGCAAGGCACCTCTCACCAATGCCGACTGCTGGAAAAGACGCTGGAACAACGGTGTCAACTGGTGTGTGGAAAATGCCATTTGCATCGGCTGCGTAGAACCTGGATTCCCGGACAATATGTCTCCATTTTACGAAGTAGTTTAGCAAAGACTTCTGAGTAATATCAGATTATAACCTTCAAGGAGGTAGTTCCATGGCAGGCAAAAAGCCCCAGAAAGCACCCGGTGCCTACCCGCCGGGCCAGAAAATAAAGGTTGCGGTAGATCCCCTCACCAGGATTGAGGGGCATTTAAAAGTAGAAGTGGAGGTCAAAGACGGAGTAGTAGTGGATGCCCACTGCACAGGCCCCATGTTCAGAGGCTTTGAAAACATCCTCATTGACCGGGACCCCAGAGATGCATCCCAGCTGGTCCAGAGGATCTGCGGCGTATGCCCCACAGCACATGCCACAGCATCAGTCAGGGCGCTGGATGATGCATTCAACGTCAAGGTAAACACCAACGGTCGCATCATGCGCAACCTGATCTTTGGTGCCAACTATCTGCAGTCCCATATTCTGCATTTTTATCACCTGGCTGCTCTGGACTATGTCAACGGACCAGATGTAGCTCCTTTTGTGCCCAGGTACAAAAATAACGATATCCGGGTGGATTCCGCCACCAATCAGGTGGGTGTGGATCAGTACCTCAAGGCCCTGGAAATCAGACGCATATGCCATGAAATGGTAGCCCTGTTCGGAGGCAAAATGCCCCATGTCCAGGGCATGGTTGTGGGCGGTACCACTGAAATCCCCACCCCGGACAAGATTATCGGCTTTCAGTGGAGATTCAACAGAGTCATTGAGTTCATTGAAAAGGAATACCTGCCCCTGGTTTATGCCCTGGGCGAAGTATACCCTGATCTCCTGGAAACAGGCCAGGGTTGCGGCAACGCCATTTCATACGGAGTGTTTCCCCTGGATGATGATGAAACCAGCTTCCTGCTCAAACCAGGTGTATACACCGACGGCCAGGATCATTCCCTGGATACTGATCAAATTCTGGAATACGTCAAGTACTCCTGGTTTGACGATTCCACCTCCGGAGTACACCCCAGCAAAGGCAAAACAGTGCCTGATCCCTATAAAGAGGGTGCCTACAGCTTTATCAAGGCTCCCAGATACAACAATAAACCCCATGAAGCCGGTCCATTGGCCAGAATGTGGGTCACCAACCCTGAACTGAGCCAGACAGCCCAGGCTGCAGGATTCAACAAAATGCGCGATTTCGGGGACAAAGCCTTCTCCATTCTGGGCAGACACATTGCCAGGGCCGAGGAATCTCTTATTGTGGCCAAGGCTGTTCAGCAGTGGCTTGCAGAGGTCAAACCCGGCCAGGAAACATATGTGCCTTCAGAAGTTCCCGCCCAGGGCGAAGGCCTGGGTCTGACCGAGGCTCCCCGCGGTTCTCTGCTTCACTACATAAAAATTAATGAGCATTACATTGAAAACTATCAGGTCATTGCCGCCACCATCTGGAATGCAAGCCCCAGAGATGATATGGGCAATAAAGG
>CAZHCY010000340.1:0-2645 GCA_964531185.1 uncultured Desulfovibrionales bacterium
AACTATATCAGAGCGTTAAGGTGTTAGAATTTCATAACTCGTAAACTCACGTTAGCTGTTAGTGCTTGTTGCAAAAGAACATTGCCTGTTTACCAAGGGCAGAACCGGCTCAAGGGCCAAAATTTTTGTCCTGGTCGGACCTGAAGCCTCTGCAGGCGGCAGATACGTTCTGGCCAAAACCTGATAACCGGAGAAAACCATGGCTGCCAGAGACAAAGACCAGCAAGACACCCAAGAGGAAACCAAAAAAACAGGCAAACTGAAATGGATTTTACTGGCCTTGCTGCTTCTGGTCCTGGGAGGAGCCGGGTATTTCGGATATACTTATTTCATGGAAAATGACGGCCAGGAAGAGGACCAGGAGCAGGAAGAAGCTGCGCCTGAAGTTGATCCGAAAAAATCCCAGATTGTGGACCTGGAACCTTTTGTGGTCAATCTCAACGACCCTCTGGGCAGGCGGTACCTCAGGACCACCCTCAAGGTGGAGGTCATAGATTCTCAAGCCGCCCAGGACGTGGAAAAACACATGGCCAGGGTCAGAGACTCCATTATTCTGCTTTTGTCCAGCAAGTCCTACAGCCAGCTGGACACCATGGAGAAAAAGATCAGGCTGCGCAACGAAATAGTGGAACGCCTCAACCAGTTCATTGGTCAGGGAAGAGTGATCAGGGTCTATTTTTCAGAATTCGTTATTCAGTAATCTGTCTGGACCGGGCAGGTAATTGAATTGCCGGAGTTTAACATTTTATGAACAAAATTCTTGATCAGAATGAAGTTGATGCCCTCCTGAGAGGTCTTACCGGCGGAGAGGTTGAAACTGAAACAGACATTCCTGAAGAAGATTCAGGAGTGGTAGATTTCGATATATCCAATCAGGATAGAATCATCCGGGGCAGAATGCCTGTTCTGGAAATCATCAACGACCGTTTTGCCAGACTTTCCACCAACGCCATGGCCAATGCCATGCGCAAGCGGGTGGATGTCAATCCGGTTTCCATTGACATGTCCAAGTTCGGGGATTTCATGCGTTCCCTGCCCGTGCCCACCAGCATAAACATATTCAAGATTGATCCTCTGCGGGGAAATGCCCTGATGATCATTGACACCAGACTGGTCTTTGCCCTGGTGGAAAACTTTTTCGGGGGCGTGGGATCTCAACCCAAGGTGGAAGGCCGGGACTTCACTCCCATTGAGCAAAGCATCGTCATCAAGGTGGCCAAAATGCTTCTGGCCAACCTTGAGGACGCCTGGAAGCCTGTGCATGAGGTGGGTATTGAACTGAGCAGGTCAGAGGTCAATCCACAGTTTGCCACCATTGTCCCCCCCAGCGATGTAGTTGTGGTGGTCAGCTTTGAAGTGGAGCTGGAAAACGCCATCGGCTCCCTGGTGATCTGTCTGCCCTATGCCACCATTGAGCCCATCCGCTCCAAGCTTTACGCATCCTATCAGTCTGAACGCCTGGAAGTGGACCATGCCTGGCTGACCAGATTCAAGGAAAGGCTCATGGAAATCCCGGTGAATGTAAACATCACTTTGGGGCACAGTCAGATTACCGGCAGACAGCTTCTCAATCTGGAAAGGGGGGACATTCTGGTCCTGGACACGGATGAGGAAGACCTGCTCAAGGCTTCGGTCCAGGGAGTGATCAAGTTTCACGGCGTTCCAGGTTTTGTCAAAGGAAACAAGGCCTTTCAGGTGGTCAAGGAAGAGGAAACCCATTTCTGATCATACACCAGGGGCTTTGATTTTGTCCCAGACAAACCCGGATGACAAAATCCTGACCGGTCCATAATCCGGCTCAGGCCTGAAATTTTTCAGAACCAGACCATGTCTGCCTAAACCAAGGAATCATTATGAGTGACCAAGAACAGAAAGTTGAAGATCAGGACCAGGATAAACTGGCTGAAGAATGGGCTGCCGCCCTGGCTGATCAGGATGATGAAGAAGACAGCGGTGCAAAGAACCAGGAAGATTCCGGGGATGCCAAGGATGATCAGGCTTTGGCCGATGAATGGGCATCAGCCCTGGCTGCCGAGGAAGAGGACCATATAAAGGACGAAAAAAAACAGAAAACCCTGGCCGCTGAAACCAAAGAGCCTGACTTCAAGGACATGACCATTGAAGCCAAACAAAAGTCTGACAGCCCCAAACGGGATCTTGACTTTATTCTGGACATCCCCCTCACTGTCACAGCTCAGCTGGGCAGCACCCAGCTACTCATCAATGAACTGCTTCAGCTGGGACAGGGATCAGTCATTGAACTGAACAAACTGGCTGGAGAGCCCCTGGAAATAAACGTCAACGGCAAACTGGTGGCCAGAGGGGAAGCTGTGGTCATCAACGAAAAATTCGGAGTCAGGCTGACAGATATTATCAGCCCCATAGAAAGGATCAAGCAACTTGGATAGCACTGCAGAGACTTCCATGGACATGGGCCTGGCCGGAGTAAAAATGGCTTCCGGTTTGCTTATCATCCTGGGCCTTATATTTCTGGGCTTTTTTCTGCTCAAAAAATTCGGACACAAGGCAGGCTTCAGGGTGGGAGGCAACAGCTCCCTGAAGCTGATGAGTTCCCTGAGCCTCGGCCCCAAGAAAAGCATTGTTGTGGTCCGCTTTTTGAATAGAGACCTGGTACTGGGGGTCAC
>CAZHCY010000341.1:0-2638 GCA_964531185.1 uncultured Desulfovibrionales bacterium
CCCCTCCCCAGAAAAGATTCCAGGGAATTACTGCTGCACTCAGGGAAACCAGCACAGCCCCAAGAACTGTCACCAGGTTGGGGTTCAAAGACAAAGCCCTGGCCAGAGGGGCCAGGGGCTTGTCCAGTATATGGCTGAATTTTTCACTGAGCATGTCAATGCGTTGCCTGACCAGCTATGAATTCTTCCACCATGTTCATGGCCTTTTCATCAGGATACTGGACCCTGGGGTGCTTCATGAAGAATGAGGACGGCGAAATGAGCAGACCTTTTGTTCCCCGGTCCAAAGCCAGCCTGCAGCACCTGATGGCATCTATGACCACCCCGGCGCTGTTGGGGGAATCCTCGACACTCAGTCTGAGTTCAATGTTCAGAGGCACCCCTCCAAAACCTTCCCCTTCCATGCGCAGAAAGCAGACCTTATTGTCATTCATCCATGGCACATAATCCGATGGCCCAATATGAATATGATCTGCTTCAATCCCATGGGATATCTGGGACTGCACAGCTTCTGTCTTGGAAATTTTCTTGGATTTCAGCCTGGTCCTGTTGAGCATGTTCAAAAAGTCAGTATTCCCGCCCACATTGAGCTGATAGGTATTTCTAAGGCGCACCCCCCTGTCCATGAACAGGCTGCTCAGATATCTGTGGACAATGGTGGCTCCCACCTGACTTTTCACGTCATCACCTATCACTGGCAGGCCTTTTTCCTCAAAACGGGAAATCCACTCGTCCCTGGAGGCAATGAACACCGGGATGCAGTTGATAAAGCCGGTTCCGGCCTCAAGGGCTGCTTCAGCATAAAAACGGGTGGCCTGCTCTGACCCCACAGGCAGAAAATTAACCAGTATTTCTGAACCTGAATCCCTGAGCACCCTGACCACATCGTCAGGCTCCAGATCAGCAGGGACAAATCTGTGCTCTTCAGGATAATCCTGCATATGTTCAGATATTCCGTCCAGCACTGGTCCCATGTTTACCTGGAGATCATAATCAGGAAGATCTGGATAAAAAAATTTTGTGCAGTTGGGCCGGGCCTGGACAGCTTCCTTGAGAGGTTTGTGAACTTTCCTGCAGTCAATATCAAAGGCTGCAGCGATCTCAATATCTCCAGGGGTGTACCCGCCAAGCCGGTAGTGCATAAGTCCCGGCGCCAGGGGATCATTTGGTCCTTTTTGTCTGTAGTATTCTATTCCCTGAATCAGGGCACTGGCACAATTGCCCACTCCAGAAAGCGCAATTTTGATTTTACCCATTTCAACTCCTTTGTTCAATCCAGACTAATAACAGTTAAACCATAAACTCCAATGCCGGGTAGCGGGTACAGACCAGCCAGGCGTAACAGTTTAGCCATTTGCATGTTGCATGGGCACTGGCTCTCCCAGAGCTTGTTTTTCCAAGCCTGTTTCTTTCAAGTAACTAAAATAAACAGCCAGTAAAATCAGCAGCTTACGCAAAAGCCTCTTGGTGGCTTTTTGCAAGTCCAAACACTCAACTCCAGACAGTTACATACAGGTCTGGTCCTGGAAGGGGAGCATTATGCGTTTTTGACAACTGAAACAGCATATATTTCTGTTACAGCAAAATCCGGTTTAAAAATTTGAAAATTATGGCCTGGCACGGGGACTGTCCCTGGATTGGGGGATCATCCCCGGCCTGGTTTGTCAAAAACGCATAATGTCCCCGGGCTGCGCCCGGGTGGGACCCTTGCATCAACCAAAAAACAAGCCCAGGGGTGCCTTGGTTTCCTTAAAAAGGGCTAAATTTTCCGCCTGTCCTTCATCCTGGACATATCCGGTGAATAAATACATACCAGAGAAAAACATACCCTCTTCAGCTCCAAACTGCAATAACCGGCTGCAATCCAACCTGTGCCCCGGGGTGCTCGCGAGGTCCTGCATGGTCTGAAGGCAGCAGAAAAACAGCTGCCAGGATATCTGTGTTTATCCTGTTTCCTGATGGACTGATTTCACTGACTCCTGTAACCTGAGCCTGCAAAAATCAGCTTTTGCAGATCCTGTGCATGCCCATCCCTGACTGCTCATTTTGCCGGTTCTTTTGGCAAATTTGTTTTTTGGGCCTGCTTTCTCAGCTGTGTTACCTGCTCCCCGCCGATCCCCCAGTTATCTGTTTCCACTTCGTCAATGATCACAAAAGTAGTGGCCGGATTTTTTCCAAGAATCTCCTGCAGCAGATCCGTCACTCCCTGGATGAGTCTGGCCTTCTGCTTTGCACTTGCCTGTTCCCTGGTAATTCTTATGTTCACGTACGGCATCTGTTCCTCCTGTCCAAGCAACATATTTTAGTCTGCTGGTAACAGTTTAGCCCTTTTTAAGGGCGCAGGGGACAGGCTCCCCGTGCCTCATGCAAACGGCTAAACTGTTACTAACTCTCAAGTTTCTTACATAAACCTAAAAACAAGGGCTGGGCTGCCCTGCTTTCCTTGAAAAGGGCTGAACTGTTACCAGGCAGTTTGATTAATGAACCCGGAAAGGATATAATAAAAATTATGCAGCAGTTTAGCCGTTTGCACGTGGCACAGGAACCGGCTCTCCCAGAGCTTGTTTTTCCAAATCATTTTTTCTTACTTGACAGTCAAAAATTCTCTGTCAACATCTTGTATTTACTGATAATTTCC
>CAZHCY010000342.1:0-2586 GCA_964531185.1 uncultured Desulfovibrionales bacterium
TGACTCAAGAAGCCTGCGGCTGAATTTTGAAATGGTTGTGGAAATTTATTCAAAACATCTGGCCCGAAAAATGGCTGATCTTTTTGAAAAGACCATAAGCAGGTCAGCCAGAGTGACCCTGGAGGAGGTGGATTCCAGAAGCCTTCCTGTGCGCATAAGAGACTCCCTGTGCTGGCTTTTCAGTCCATACCTTTAAGCGTAACCGTTCAGGGGGGGCGGGAACCGGCATGGGGACAGGCACCCCAGCGCCTGTTTTTGTATTGATATAGGAAACAGATTTGGAAAAACAAGCCCTGGGAGAGCCGGTCCCCGTCCGGACTGTATGCCTCCGGGCAGGAAGCCGTGCCTTTTGCAGATGGCTGAACTGTTACTAAAAGATCAGCTTTTGAAGCTGAAAAAATACAGATGCTGCGGATTTGAAATTATTCAATAACACCAGAGAACTGTTTGAAAAATTCTGAAAGTCTCTGGCTCTTGAGGTATGGATTGTATAAAGTTCTCAAGCAGGTCCGGGCCTTTATAGGCCTGAGAAAATGCTTTAGAAACCAAGCTGATTCAGGTATATATCATGGTTTATCAGGTGCTGCCTCAGCTCAGCAGTTTGACTTCTTTCAGGGCTTCCATAACGTTGGTTTTTGAAATGGGCTTGGAAATGTATGCATCGGCCTGTCCCTGGAAGAAGGCCTTGGTAACGTTCTTGGTATCTGAAAGGGCAGTGGTCATGATGGCTTTGGTTTCTTCTCCAATGGCCACATTCATTTCCTTTTCCAGTTCTCTAATGGATTTCAGGGCGCTCTGACCATCCATCACCGGCATCATGATATCCATGAGCACCAGCCTGTAGGGCTGTTGTTTTTTCAGAGCTTTTTTAAACATTTCCAGACCTTCCAGGCCGTTTTCTGCTGTATCGCACTCAAAATACTCAGACAATATTTTGGCCAGAACCATTCTGCTGGTAATGTCATCTTCAACAACAAGAGCCTTCATAATAACCTCCGGGTTATATAAATCTTGAGCTGTAACAGTTCAGCCGTTTGCATGTTGCACGGGGACTGGGTCTCCCGGCGCTTGGTTTTTTAGGTCTGTATTTACATAAATAAAAAACAAGCCCTGGGGCGCCTTGATTTCCTTAAAAAAGGTTAAACTGTTGCCTTGAGCTTATGATTTAAGAGTTTTGTTAAAATAGCCACAGGAAAAAGTCAACGCAGCAGGTCAAAGCAGTGCGAATTATCACCTGATGGTCACCATCAGAAAAATAAAGCTGGAAAAAAAATTCTGAATAAGGTATCTGGTTTTGACAGGGTGAGTGAAGAGCACCTGTTAACAGTTTTGCAACGAGAACCAGACCCTGGACGGACATAAGCATTCGGTCTTACCCTGATTCAGCTCCGGCGAACCAGGCGGCGCTTTTTTGGGGACCGGGGCTTGAGATTAAATATTTTGTAAGAGTTCAGCCAATTGCATAAGGCAGGGGGACCGGCTCTCCCAGAGCCTGTTTTTCCAGGTCTTTGTTTACATGAACCAGAAAACAAGCGCTGGGAAGCCTTGCTTTCCTTAAACAAGGCTGAGCTGTTACAGGATTTTACGTGGGGCAGAGGTGTGCAGGACAAAGTATCATCTGATCAAAGATTATTATTCCCCAGCCGGGGGGTTTGTAAAAGACAGAGGCGCTGCAGGCGGAGATGCCTGCTACAGGCCGGAACTATTCAGAATCCATACCCGGCAGAGATGCACTTCTGCCCTTGATCTGGCCTGGTCCATGACTGAACAGGGCCGGATGGACCCGGGAGATTCTGTGCTCTGCCAGGAGCAGACTCTGGGACGGGGAAGAATGAAAAGAGCCTGGGTTTCGCCTCCTGGAAATCTCTACGCAGCCTGGGTGGTCCCTCCTTTTGTCTCCATTATGCCGGACCGGTTGCTGCCCTTGATTCTGGGGCTGTGCATAAGGAGATCTCTGCTTAATTTCGGGGTGTCTGTTGCTCTAAAATGGCCCAATGATCTCGTCTACAATGATCTGAAAATCGGCGGAATGCTGCTGGAAGAAAAAAACAGCATAATTCTGGCAGGCTTAGGCATTAATCTGAGCTCTGCACCGCAGGAAGACCTTTTGCGCAAGCAAAGTGCTCTGCGGGCCGGGCATCTGGGATATGATCCTGAGGCTCTGGAACTGACAGGTTTCTGGGCCCGGCTTCTGGTCTGGATATACTTCTGGTATTCTGAGATCATGTGCAATTATTCATTAATTGACTTTATTCACGAAATTAAGTCTAATTTATGGTTGATTGATCAGGAAGCTGTTCTGGAAGCACCTCAAGAAACCTGCAGAGGGATATTTTCAGGAATTTCTGAAGACGGCAGCCTGCTTATGCAGACATCCCAAGGCACCAGAAAATTTGAATCAGGGTCACTTTACCGGGCTGTATAGCCAGTAAATGTTTTTCTGCAATTTTTTTGCAGGGACCAAAAGATTCGACTGCAAAAACTCGTTTTTGCAGTCACAGGAGTCAGGGGTCAGGAGTCAGGAGTCAGGGGTCAGGAGTCAGGAGTCAGGAGTCAGGGGTCAGGAGTCAGGGGTCAGGAGTCAGG